>CAZDSO010000101.1:0-18793 GCA_964508045.1 uncultured Planctomycetia bacterium
CTCGCCCTCCAAGGCGGTCGTCGATCATGGTTTTTCCCGAATTTTCGGAGCAGAATCCATCGTTTTCGCACTGGAGGTTCAGCATGGCGGAAGATTTCAAGAAGGCGTACCGGACGGTCATGGACGATTCTTTTCCGGAGCGGATGGAAATCGCTTTCGGGGAGGGTTCGAGCCGGCAGGTTCTCGTCTACGAGAAGGCGTCCTGGGTCGTGGAGGGGGTCCGCAAGGGTCTCCGCTACGGGGAGAACCCCGGACAGGAGGCGGCCCTGTACCGTCTCGTGAACGGGAACCTCGTTCTCGGTGAGGTGGAGAGCATCGAGCCGGGCGCGCATCTGGCCAGCGACGTGGCGCTTCTCCAGAGCGGCAAGCACCCCGGCAAGACCAACCTCACGGACGTGGACAACGCGCTGAACATCCTCCGGTACCTGCACGATCGTCCGGCGTCCGTCATCGTCAAGCACAACAACCCCTGCGGGGCGGCGATCGGCGCGTCGATCCTGGAGGCGTATGAAAAGGCCTACTTCGCCGACCGCATCGCGGCGTTCGGGGGCGCGGTGGTGGTGAACCGCCCCGTGGACCGGGAGACGGCCGAGGCGATCGTGACGCGCTACTGCGAGGTGGTGGCCGCTCCCGCCTTCGAGGCGGGCGCGATGGGAATCCTCGCGCGCCGCAAGAACCTCCGGGTGATGCAAATCGGCGCCATCGAGAACCTTCAGCGATGGGCGGGCCAGCGCGTCATCGACTTCAAGAGCCTCATCGACGGCGGCCTGGTGGCCCAGTGGTCCTATGTCCCCCAGACGCGGTCCGCGGCGGACTTCAAGCCGGCGGTCGCGACGCACCAGGGGCGGGAGGTGCGGATCGGGCGGGAGCCCACGGCGGAGGAGGCGTCCGATTTGGTGTTCGGCTGGCTCGTGGAATCCGGGATCACTTCGAACTCGGTGATCTACGTCCGCGACGGCGTCACGGTCGGCATCGGCACGGGCGAACAGGACCGCGTGGGCGTGGCCGAGATCGCCCGGGACAAGGCGTACCGGAAACGCGCCGATCGCCTCTGCTTCGAGCGGCACGGGAAGCCGTTCAATCTCCTTGACGACGGGGCCGAGAAGGAGAGAATCGAGGAGGCGGTCCGCGAGGTGAAGGGAGGCCTGAAGGGGGCGCGCATGGTGAGCGACGCCTTCTTCCCCTTCCGCGACGGGGTGGACGTGGGGCTTTCGGAAGGCGTCACGGCCGTGATCCAGCCGGGCGGGTCCGAGCGGGACTTCGAATCCATCGAGGCGTGCAACGAGGCCGGCGCGGCGATGGTCTTCACGGGCCAGAGGAGTTTCAAGCACTAGTCGTTGCGGCTCTTCTGTTCCGAAATCCGCGTTTTTCCTGATTCGAGATCGCCGAAACCGATGTCGGGAGTCCCGGAGTCGATGGCAGAACAGGCGCAGATCCGCTTCATCGCCGGCCCGCAGGAAGGCAAGGTCATCAACGTCGGCCGGTTCACGCGGATGTCCTTCGGCCGCGGGGAGAAGGCCGTCGTACGCGTGAAGGACGCGATGGCCTCCAAGATCCACTTCGTGCTGGAGAAGCGGGGGGAGGCGTTCTACATCGTCGATCAGAAATCCACGAACGGGACCCACGTGAACGGGGAGCCCGTGATCGAGGAGCGCATCTTCCACGAGGACGTGATCCGCATCGGGAGCACGGAAATCCTCCTCTACGCGCCGGACCAGCAAAAAGCGTCCTCCACGGTGCATTTCTTCTCGGCGCCGGACAAGGGTCCGCCGGGCGCCCGGGTCCAGAAAGGCACCGAAGAGATGATCCGGGAGCTGGTGGAGAGGGAGGACGACGGCGGGAAAGGCTACGACAGCGCCTTTCTGCACCTTCTGTACGATCTCGGAAAGCTCGTCTCCAAAGGCCTGGACCTCGAAAAGATGGCGGAGGTCTTCCTGGTCCGCGTGGGCGATGCGCTGCAGGCGGAACGGGGGCTGATCGTGAACCGGGACCTCGAGATTCTCGCCGCCTTCACGAAGCGCGGGCGCTGCGAGAGCATCCTCAAACCGCCCCTTTCGGCGTTTTTGGAGGACGCGGTCCGAAACGAGACGTCCACGCAGCGCCTGGTCGGCCTGGACATGGCGGAAGCGGATCCGGACGAGACGCTGCCGGAGAAGGCCTCGAAGGTGGACGTCCTGTGCGCCCCCCTCCGGGGACCGCAGGGGACCGTGGGGGCCATCTACCTGGACATCACGCTGAGCACGGCCCGTCCCTCGCCGTCCTTTTCCAAGGAGCACCTGAACATCCTGGCCCTGGCCGGACGACACATGGGGCTGGCCATGGAGCGGGCCCGGCTGGTGCGCGACAAGTTCCTCTCGGAGGAAAAGCACCGCTTGATCGTGGAGAGCGCCAATGACGTCATCTTCACCCTCACGCCCGAGGGCGCGTTCGATTTCGCGAACCGCCGCGTGGAGGCCGTGTTCGGCGAACCGGCGCCGGCGTTCCGCGGGCGCCCCTTCCTGGACCTGATCCCGCCGGAGGCGGCGGAGGGCGTGCGACGGCACCTCGCCGGGACGGTGGAAGACAGGACCGCCCGGACCTTCGAGACGGAAATTGTGCGTCCCGACGGGCCGCGGGCGACGGTCTCCTTCTCCCTCGCGCCGCTCGAGGACGACCAGGGAGGCCTGGCCGGTCTCCTCGGCGTAGGGCGGGACGTGACCCGGGAGAGGAAGATGCAGGAGAGAATGATGCAGGCCGAGCGTCTGGCTTCGCTGGGCCAGCTGGTCTCGGGCATGGCGCACGAGCTGAACAACCCCTTGACGAGCATCGTGGGATTCGCGCAGATGCTCTCCGAGGACGACGCCGTGCCCGAGAAGGTCGCGAAGCGGACACGGCTGATCTTCCGGGAGGGGGAACGCGCGCGCAACATCGTGGAGAACCTGCTCACCTTCGCCCGCGCCCCCCAGAACGACGCCAGCCCGGTCGACCTCCGCGGCATCCTCACCAAGGCGCTCGACCTGGCCGTGTACGACCTCCAGAAGGCGGGCGTGGAAGTCCTGACCTCCTTCGAGGACCTGCCTCCCGTCCGGGGGGACGCGGGGCGCCTTCTCCAGGCCTTCCTGGCGCTGATCACCAACGCCCTGCAGGCCGTCCGGGAGACGGGCCGGGCCGGCCGGCTCGTCGTGAAGACCTGGCGGATCGAGGAGAACGCCCATGTCTCACTGGAGGACGACGGCCCGGGCATCCCGCCCGAGAACCTCCAGCGCATCTTCGACCCCTTCTTCACGACCAAGGACGTGGGGAAGGGAACGGGCCTGGGACTCTCCACCTGCTACAAGATCGTTCAGAGCCACGGCGGCACGATCACCGTGGACGCCACGCCGGGGGAGGGGAGCACCTTCGAGGTCGTCCTGCCGATCGACGACGAGGCGAAGGGACAGGTGCAGACGCAGGCGTGAGATGGATTCGTCAAACACGTCCTCATGGTCGCTTTCTCGACACGGAGAACGCACAAAGGCAGGCGAGAGGTTCTACCGGCGCCGTCACCGCTCCCGGCGGTGGAATTTCTCCGCCTTTCCGTCCTCTGCCGGGGGAAAGAAGTAGCGCAGGTAGGCGGGCAGCCGCCCGAGGTTGTAGAGGATCAGGCCGCCGACGGCCGCGAGCTTGAGTTCCCAGGGGAAGCCCTCGGTCCACCCGAATCGGCTCGCGAAAACGTCCGTGAGAACGAACCGCCAGAGGAGGAAGAGCCCCCCCAGGACGATCATCACCGCGGCTCCCGTGTAGACCAGGATCCTGGACGTCCATCGCAGGATGTTCGCGTGCGCGGGCTCCCGTTCCTCCTCTGCCTCCTCCGTCCGGGGCTCGTTTCCGGTCTCGTTCTCACTCATGGATCGTCTCTGAAAGAATACGGTCGATCACGGTCTCGAAGGCGGACAGGGCCCCTCCGGGGGCCATGAAGGTGAAGCGCAGGATGCGGTTTCCGCGGACGAGATAATTCGATTCACGGACGATGTCGGGCTTGTAGTTCCACCGGAAGGTCAGAACGGGACCGACGCCTTCCTCCAGGTCGCGGAGCCGGGGGCCCCGGAGCGTTTCGAGGGAGCCGGAGACCGCGCGTATTTCCTCGACTTCGTAGGTTCTCGCGAAATCCGCCAGCGTGAGCATCGGCGTGGGATCGTGCGCCGAGACGGTCATGTCCATGAGGGGCCCCTGGAAGCGATCGTAGGCTTCTTCCGTCTCGTCCACTTCGATCCAGTGCCCGGGGATGCGGAGGGCGCCCGGCGCGCCGGAGGTTTCGACCGTCTGGAAAGGGATGTCGGCGGGGATCCGCGCCCCGGAGAACCAGTTCCAGGACGCGATGAACGCGCAGGAGGCGAGGAGGGCGACGGACGCGGCCGCGGCGGCGATCGCGAAGGCCCGCCGTGGGGCCGAGGGCTTCCGGGGGCTTCCGAGGACGGGCTTGAAGATCGCGCCGACGAGGAAGCCGGCGGCCATGCCGCCCATGTGGGCGTAGTTGTCGATCACGGGCTCGGCGAACCCGAAGAAGAACTCCGCGGCCCCCACGAAGAGAAAGAGGAAGAGGTACATCCGGCGCGCGCGCGGCGGCAACCGCGACCCGTACAAGGCGAAGAAGGCGATGCTGGCCCCGAAGAGGCCCAGGATGGCGCCGGAAGCCCCGGCGGAAAGGTGGGTGGCGGAGAGGGCGTGGGAGACGGCCCCGCCGGCGAAGCCGGAGACCACGTAGATGGTCACGAAGCGCAGGTGGCCGTACATGTTCTCCGCCAGGCGCCCCAGGAAGTAGAGCCCCATCGCGTTCATGAGGAGGTGGAGCCAGCCCACGTGAAGGAGGGTCGCGGATCCCAGCCGCCAGATCTGGCCCGCCTCCGTGAGGAAGCGGACATACGCGCCCATCTCGACGAGCGTGTAGCGGTCGGAGGTCCCCCCCTGGAGGGTGGCCAGCCCCGCGGCGACGAGGATGAAAACCAGGAACGTCCACGTGGCGACGGGTTTCTGCGGAGGGGATCCCGAGAGGGCGCGCGGGCTGACGTACGGGGCGCGTTCCGGCAGGGGAGGCGGCCAGGGAATCGCCACGGGTTCCGGCGCCTCCCCGGCCTCCGCGGCCTCGGTGGCGAGCTCGCGCTGTCGTTCGATCCGTCTCGCGAGTCCCACGCCGTTCTCCCGGGCCTTGCCCAGGGCGGACCGGAACCACCCCTCGGCGCGTTCCGTTTCGCCCCGGACCGCGTGGGCCCGGCCGAGCCAGATGTCGCGGACCGCTTCGGGGAACCCCTGGAGGAACGCCCCGTAGCGCGAGAGGAGATGCTGGAGTTTCTCGACCTCGCCGGTGGCGCCGAGGAAGACGAGGTAGGCGCTCGTCACGTCCTCCCAGCTGATCGCGTCCGGCGCCGCCTCGACGATGCGCGCGAGGAACGAGGCCGCCTCCCGGATGCGTCCCGTTTCGGCGCGGACGCGCAGGCCGTAGACCAGGAGGCGCGGCGCCTTGGAGACGGAGGCCTCGAAGGCCTCGGCTTCCCGGTCGAGAAAGGCGCCGGCCTCGTCCCACCGGAATTCCCGGAGGCAGAGGTCCAGGAAGGCTTCGTGGACGGCGGGGCGGAGGGTGCGGAAGGCGGAGGCGCTCATGAGTCCGTGGAAGATCCGCCGCGCGCTGTCGAAGTCGCCGTGCCGGGCCCGCGTGAACGCCTTGAGGATCCGGTGGTCGAGAAAGGCGGAGAGGGAGGGGGCCAGGGGGAGGCGAAAGAGGAGGATCTCGGAAGCGGCCCTGAAGCGGTCGGTCCGCATGAGCCCGCGCGCGACCAGGCCCAGCACTGCGGGCAAAACCACGAACACGGAGAAGGAAGCGAGGATCAACCCGAGGAGCGCGGGTTGGCGCGAGGGGAGCGCGAAGAGGAGAAAGGCCCCGGCGCCCGTGGCCGCCGCGAGCAGGTTGTGGGGAAACGTCGCCGCGACGCCGCGGCGGAGCATGAGCACGGCCGTGAGGAGGGAGAGCGTCCCCGCGGTGAAGAGGAGCATCTCGACCAGCATGCGGTCGTCCATGTCCACATGATGCACTATCTGCCTGCCCTTGACCAATTCGCGCCGTGGGCGAGCCCTGCGCGGTACAGGCACGTCATGCCCCTCCCCGGCGCCTCCCACAAGCAGCACGGCGTTTCGCTCTGCAGACGCCAGGTCAGCCCGGGCCTTCTTCTTGCCTTGGTGTCTTCGTGTTGAAAGCCGCGGTGTCACGTCGCTGTGGGCGAGTGCGGACGGACTAGCGTCCGTCCCTACAAAGGCGCGGCTGGAATCTGAAATCTACAATCCGTAGTCCTGAGCGAGCGAAGCGAGTCGAAGGGTCCAATCCCTACCTGGGCCATCCAAAATCCGAAGCCCTACCAAACGGCAACCCAAGACCGGCAGCAGCGGGAACGGCTCTTCCCCCCCTTCCCCCGCCCCGGGGCTTTCGGTACCATGGATCCATCGGCCCGAAGATCATGGAAGAGAGAAGGAGGCGTTCATGGACGGAGAGATCGTGACGGAAACCAACCTCGAGGAATACCCCCTGTTCCGCCGCGGCAAGGTGCGCGACGTCTACGACCTCTCGGACCGCCTGCTCATCGTGGCGACGGACCGGATCTCCGCCTTCGACTGCGTCCTGAACCAGGGGATCCCCGGCAAGGGGAAGGTACTGAACGCGATGGCGGCGTTCTGGTTCCGGCTCACGGGCGAGCTGGCCGAGAACCACATGATCTCCACCGACGCTTCCGACCTGCCCGACGGCCTGGCCGTGCGCCATCCCGAGATCGCCGACCGTTTCATGCTCGTGAAGAAGGTGGAGCCCCTGCCCGTGGAATGCGTGGTCCGGGGCTACCTCGCCGGCTCCGCCTGGAAAATGTACCGAAGCGCCGGCGCCGTGCAGGGACACGCCTTGCCCGAGGGGCTCCGCGAGAGCGACCGCCTGCCCTCCCCGATCTTCACGCCCACCACCAAGGCCGAGACGGGCCACGACGAGCCCATGGAACCCGGGGTGCTGGAAAAGACGGTGGGCGAGGACACGGCCTCCGCGCTGGCCCGCAAGAGCCTGGACCTGTACGAGATGGCCTTCGACTACGCGAAGGCGCGGGGCATCCTCATCGCGGACACGAAGCTGGAGTGGGGCGTGTTCAACGGCGAGCTGATCCTGATCGACGAGGCGTTCACGCCCGACTCGTCGCGCTTCTGGCCCGCGGACGGCTGGGCGCCGGGCCAGAGCCAGCCCTCGTTCGACAAGCAGTTCGTGCGCGACTGGCTGGAGTCCAGCGGCTGGGACAAGACGCCGCCGCCGCCCGACCTGCCCGATGAGGTCGTGCAAAAGACCGCGGAGAAGTACGCGGAGGCACGGAAGCGGATCACCGGGACAGGGTAGGCGTTTCCCTCCTGCCATCCTGGCCTCGACACCTGCGAGGTCATTCCGCGGCGGCCTCGGGCACCACGCCGGCCCGCGCTTCCCTTCCGATCTCCTGGTTGTCGGACCGGCGCCGCGTCCGGCCCCCGGAGGCGGGGACCAGCGGCCTCCGGACGGAGGCCAGCCCCTGACCCGAGACGAAGGCGAACAGGAAGGCCACGGCGGGCATGTGGAGGGAGAAATCGAAAATCCCGTGCAGGCCGACGACGGCGAGGCCGGCGAAGGCCCAGCAGGCCGCGAGCTGCCTCGGCGTTCTCAGGTTCCGCCGGGCGAGGTCCCGGAGGAAGCCGGCGGCGGCCGTTGCCACGGCGCCCAGGAGAAGAAGGGTTCCCACGACGCCGCATTCCACGACGAGACCGACGAACTCGTTGTGGGGAAACGTGTAGCGCGCCGACAATGCCGCCGGTTTTTCCAGCGGAAAGACGTCCCGGAAGGTCCCGAGCCCCGTTCCGAACACGGGGAAGGTCTTCCACAGGCTCGCGCCCGCCTCCCACACGCGAAGCCGGTCGGCCATCCGCGGGTCGGTCGAGGCATAGCGTTCCATCACGGGGTCCAGACCCAGCCAGACGGCGACGCCGGCGAGGAGGAGGAGCAGGAAGGTTCCGGCCAGCATCCAGCCGGCGGGCCGACCGGCGCGGCGGCGCCTAAGCGCCGCGAAGGAAGCGAGAAAGACGGACGCGCCGGCAAAGCCGGCGAGCATGCCGGCCCTGGACATGGAGAAGACGAGGGGCAGGGCCGTGAAGGCGAGGGCGACGGCCGCGAGGATCTTCCAGTATCTCTTGGAGAGATCGACGAGGAAATCGGAGAGGCGTTCGGAAAAAACGCGCTCGGCATGGTGGGGGGAGGGAGAGCGCACGTAGAAAAGGACGGAAAGGGACGCGGGGAGCCCGAGGGCGAGAAACGTGGCCAGATGGTTGGGGTTGACGAAGGGCCCTCGGGCGCGTCCGCCGTATTCGCTCCGGGCGAAATGGAGGGAGACCTCGTTGTGGGCGAGGTAGTTGAAGAGGGCATAGGCGCCGACGACGCCGGCGAGCGCGGCGAGGAAGCCGGTGCTCGCCCGCAGGTGGCGACTCCTGGACACGAGCCTCAGCGGCGCGAGGAAGAGGACCGAAGCCGCGAGAACCACGAAGAGAGCCGAGGCGGTGGCCTCGGGGTGGAGGGAAATCGTTGCGGGCCCGTCGCCGAGATGCAGGCGGGACGCGCCGGGGGAGAGGGCGCCCAGCCAGGAGCGGGGCAGGGGCAGGGTCTGGAAGAGGACGAACAAAACGAACAGCGAGCCCAGACAGGCGGCCGCCCGGTGGAAGGGATTGGCGAGAAGCGGAAGACCGGCGGGGCGCGCCCCAAGGGCGGCGTGCGCCGCGAGGACGGCGAGCAGCGCCGCGGCCGCGAGGCCGAACAGGGAAGGGAAGGGGGGCTGGACGCCTCCCCAGAACCACGGGGACGCGCCCAGGATCAAGAACGCAAGCATCCAGCCCGCCGCCGAAAGGACGCGCCGGGGCCCTCCCGCCGGGGGGTCAGTGTCCTTGGGCGGGCCGGGTTCGATCGCCTTCGTCCCGCCGTTCGTCTTTTCCGTATCCATAGCCGTATCGATCGTGGTGGTAGTAGTAATAGTAGGAGGAGTAGGAACCGCGGGAATAACCGGCCTTTCTCGCGTTGAAGCCGTTGAGCACCACGCCGGCCAGGCGTGCGCCCAGCCGCCGGAACTCGTCCAGGTTCTTCGAGGCCGTGCGTTTCCCGGTCCTTTCCGCCCGCACGACGAAGATCACGGCGTCCACCCGGGAGCCGAGGACGAGGGCGTCCGTGACGGCCACGGCGGGAGGGGTGTCGAAGAGGACCCGGTCGAAGCGGTCCCGGGCCTCCTGGAGAAAGGCCTCGAAGACGGGGGAACCGAGGAGCTCGGAGGGGTTGGGGGGGATGGTCCCGCAGGGTATCACGGTGAGGTTCTCGATGGGTCCGGGGACGCAGATCTCCTCGAAGCCGGCCTCGCCCCGGAAATACTCGCTCAGTCCGGGATGGTTCCCGTCGATCCCGAGGAGTTCGTGGAGGCTGGGCTTTCTCATGTCGGCGTCGATGAGCAGGATCTTCTGGTCCGCCCGCGCCATGGTCAGCGCGATGTTGACGGCGTTGAGGGTCTTGCCCTCGACGGGGCCGGGGCTCGTGACCACGTAGGTCCGGGCCTCGTCCTCCCCGGCCCGGGAGAAGGTGAGCGCGGTCCGGATGGCGCGGAAGGCCTCGGCGGGCGGCGCCTTCGGGCGATCCAGGCAGACCAGGTCGCGGGAGCCGGTGCCGGGGGAGGGCGAGATTTCAGGGACCACGCCGATCAGGGGCGTGTCGAGCCCCTCGGCGTCTTCGGGGGATTTCAGCGAGTCGTCGAGGTACTCGATGAAGAAGGCGAGCGCGACGCCCCCCAGAAGCCCCACCACGGCGGCCAGCGTGAGGTTGAGCGCCTTCTTGGGCCGGACGGGCTCCTTCGGCTCCCGGGCGCGCTCGACCACCGCGACGTCGGTCCGCCCCAGCTTGGCGGCGCTCTCGATCTCCTTGCGGCGCTCCGTGAATTCCCGGTACATCCGCCGGTTGGAATCCACCTCCTGGCGCAGGGCCGCCACGCGGCTGGACTTCTCCTCCAGGCGGCTGACCGTGTCCCGCTGGTTCGCGATCAGCTGGCCCAGCCGCTCCATCTCCTTCTTCTTCGTCTCGATCTGGGCCTTCAGATCCCTGGCGATGCGGCCCGTCTCCTCGCGGATCTTCTCCTGCACACCCGCGATCTGCTCCTGGGCGTACCGGTATCGCGGGTGGCTGGGCTTGAGCTTCGCACGCACCTCGGCGAAGGCCTCGACCAGGACCGCCTCCTGGCGGAGAAGGACCTCGAGAACCTTGCTGGAGGCGATCTCGGGCAGGTGGGCGGGAGGGGAATCCCCGTTCCCCCCGGCGAGGAGGACCTGGTGCCCCGCTTCGAGGCGGATCAGCTCGGTTTCCGTGGCGGTGCGGCGCGCCTCCAGCGTGTTGAGCTTCTGGTACAGGATCTCCAGCTGCTTGTCGAAGGCCACCACGTGGTTCTGCTTGAGGAATTCCCGCAACGACGCCTCGCTTTCCAGAAGCTTCCCGCGCAGCTCGGGGATCCGCTCCGTGATCCGCTCCTCCGCCTCGCGCGACGTGGAACGGTACCGGAGGTCCATGTAGTTCACGTACTCCTCGACCAGGACGTTGACCCACTTCTCGACCGCCTTGCGGTTCTCGCTCTCGATGGAGACATCCACCAGGTAGGTCCCCTCCCGGGGGGACACGGCGATGCATTCCCGGAAGGCCTCGACGCCGTCCCGGGCGTCGGAGAAGCGCTCGATCTTGTCCAGGTGGAGCTTCCGGTAGGCCGCGCCCACGATCGGGCGGCTCTTGATCAGCTCCTGCTGGGTCTTGCGGTACTCGTCCTGGGGCTTTTCCGGGGATACCAGGTCCTCGAAATCGAAGGAGGGCGGCCACTGCCGCTCGATGCTGAGCGTCGCCGTGGCCCGGTAGACCGGCGCCGTACGGAACGTGACGACCGCCACGGCCGCCACCACCACCAGGAAGAAGGCGGTCGCGATGCCGGCGTGCTTCCGGACCACCCTCAGGTAGTCTCTCAGGTGCACCTCGATGGGTGCGCCGTCGCCTTTTTCCGTTTCCTCGGGCACCGGAGAACCTCGCCTTGCACAGGGGTTTCAGATTCCAGGTTCAGATTCCAGGTTCCAGGTCTCTGCGGTGGGATCCTTGCTTGCCGGGACACGGTTCTCGCGAAAACAACCTTACTAGAAGAAGCGCTCGGGAACGTACACGATGTCCCCCGGCTCCAGCTTCACCTGCTGCGCGGAATCCCGGGACACGATCGATCGCACGCGGACGGGAAGGATCTTCTGTTTCCCCGAGGCGGTCCGGATGACCACCGTCCCGTTGGAATCCGCCCGCCGCGTGAAACCGCCCGCCAGCGAGATGGCCTTGGTGGCCGTCAGGGACTCTTCCGTGACACGGAACCCTCCCGGGCGGGACACCTGGCCCAGCACGTAGATGCGAGCCGCCTCCCGGACGATGACCGTATCCCCCGGCACGATCCATCCCCCCGTCCCGGCGCCCCCGTTCTCCCCGGTCCGGAACGACAGGCGTACGGTCTCGGCGGCTCCCTCCGGGTTCCGGCGGACGAGGTAGATCCGGTCCCGGTCCGCCCCCTCGGCGAGTCCTCCCGACTGGGCGATCACGCGGGCGAGGGTGAAGCGCGCCCCGGCCCGTGCGGGGATCGCCCCGGGCTTCTGGACGCAGCCGAGGACGTGGATCCGGGGGAGGGAGGGGACCAGCAGCGTATCGCCGTCCTGCAGGGGCACGTCGAGGCCGATGCGGCCCGCCTGCTCGATCTGCTTGGCGGGGATCTCCCAGAACGTCCGGTCCTCCGCGGCGCCCCGGAGAAGCCTGAGCCGGTCCGTGTCGGCGTCCTCCAGGAAGCCGCCGGCCTTCGCCACGAGCTGGAGAAGGCTCAGGGAACCGTTCGGCGGAAACGGGTAGGCCCCGGGGCGGGCCACCGATCCCAGCACATAGGCCGTCTCTCCCCGCGTGGATTCCAGAAGGACCGTCACGGGAGCCAGGGTGACGTACTTCTCCTCGAGGCGGCGGCGGATCTCCTTTTCCACTTCGGCCACGGCTCGCTCCTTCAGTTCCACTTCCCCGATGAGGGGAAAGGGAGCGGGGCCGCTGTCCGGCACGCGGAGGCGGCAGGTCAGATCGTCGTGGTCGTAGACCGTGACGCGGATCACGTCGCCTCCGCGGAGACGATAGGTCGCCTCTCCCCCGGGGCTCCCGAGCAGATCCGCGAGATCGCCCGGTTCACGATGTTCGACGGGGACGGTGTTCGGTTCGGGGTCGGGGAGGGGAATGGTCTCCACCGTCTCCGGGGAAGCCGGCACGAGGACGACGGGTTCGGCGGGGGGCGGTCCGGAACCGCACCCGCCCGCCAGCGCCGCGGCGCCGAGAAGGAAAAGCCCGATGCTGCGCAAAACGAATCCGTTCATTTTCCCTCGTTCCAGCGTTTCCTCATTCGCTGCACGTCCTCGGCGATGCCTTCATTGTCCGGATCGAGGGCCGAAGCCCGCTTGTATTCCCGGAGCGCATCCCGGGTCCGGCCGCCCTTTTCCAAGATCCGCCCCAGCGCCCGGTGATAGCGGGGGGCATCCTCCTTCCCGCGGATCGCCTGTTTCAAGTGCCTTTCAGCGCTGTAGAGGTCCCCGGCCCTCTCCGCCAGGGCGGCCAGCGCATGATACGCTTCCGGGTCCGATCCCTCCACCGCCGCCTCGGAAAAAAACTCCTCCGCCTCCCCGTACCTGCCGAGATCGAGGAACAAGCGGCCCAGGGCCTTGGCCACCAGCATCGATTCCTCCGGCTGAAGCAGATCGAGGGAGAGGAAGAACTCCGCCCCCGACTCCGCCCGGTCCGCGCCGCGAAACGCCTCGGTGATCCGGCGCACCTGGGAGGGGCCCAGGCGCCAGGACCGGAACGCCCGTCGGAAATGCTTCAGAGCCGGCTGCAGATCGCCCGCCATCAACCGGGCCCGGCCCGCCTGCAGGCGCGTTTCCGCATCGTCGAAGCCGGAAGCGATGACCTT
Organism: uncultured Planctomycetia bacterium; assembly: GCA_964508045.1. Classification (GTDB taxonomy): domain Bacteria; phylum Planctomycetota; class JAKEIC01; order JAKEIC01; family CAZDSO01; genus CAZDSO01. The sequence goes on from CAZDSO010000101.1 coordinate 13,035, forward strand.
CTCCTCGTACGCGGCGGCCTCCGTCCAGTCGCCCCGATCGTACAGAAACCGCGCGTAGCGTTTCAGGGCACCGGGCGTTGGAGGAACCATGGCGTCGAGGGTGTCGAGGCCGGGCACGGTCCGCGCCACGATCTCCAACGCCGTGTCAAGGTAGGCGGGATCGATCCGGGCCGCGCGCCGGAAGCAGGCGAGGGCCTTTTCGAGCCCTCTCACGTCGAGGGCCCATCGGGAACCGTCGCGCACGAGGGCCCGCCGTTCGAGGAAGAACAGGCCGAGCTTGTGCTGGAGATCGGCGTGGCTCGGGAAAAGGCGCGCCCCACGTTCAGCGAACCGGTCGGCCTGTTCGGTCTCCCCGAGTCTCTCGAGGGCGAGCGCGATCTCCCGGTGGGACTCCGCGTTCAGCGGATCGGCTTCCAGGGCCTGCTGGAAGCTCGAAACGGCTTCCGTCCACGCCCGCCGTCGTTCCTCTTCGCGGGCCGTGGAGGCGAGCCGTTCGCCCTTCAGGAACAGAAGGACGCCCTCCCGGTGGCGCAGATCGCTCTTTTCCGGCGAACGGGCCACCGCGCCCCGGACCGCCTCCAGCTCGGCGTCCAGGCCCCGGGCCGTCTCGGGAAGAGCGCCGGCGGGAAGCGGAAAGGCGGCGTGGGCCGCGAGGCGCCTTGCGGAATGAACGCCCAGCGCGACGGCGAGAAGGGCCATGCCCGCGGCCGGAACCCATCGTCTTGCTCGCGCGCGTCTTCGGGACGGCGCGTCAGGGATGTCGTTCGTCTCGGCCATGAGATCCTGGAGGAGAAACCAGGAAGAGGGGTCCCTTATCCTTCAGGAATGCGGCATCCGCCGTAGAAGTCCGCCGGCCGGCCATCAGGCTTGCGCGCCTTCCGCGCCGCGCCTTCTCTCCAGGTATTCCAGGAACGACGCGAGCATGAACGTCGCCAGCGCCGAGAACACGGCCGCGAGACTCACGATCAAAAGGGGTTTCGGGCGCACGGGCTGCTCGAAAGGCTCCGCCGGATCGAGAAGGGTGAAGGCGATTTCCTCGGAGCTGGAACGGATGCGGGCGGCCTCGAATTCCGTCCGAAGAAAGGTCTGCACCTCCTGCTTGACGCGGACCTCCCTGAGGAGGCGGGCGTACAGGAGGGACTTCTCGGGGACGTTGTACAGCGGGATGAAACCGTTGCTCTGGATCATGGGGCCCTTCCGCTTCTCGGCGCCTCTTTCCAGGTCATGGATTTCGTGCTCGAGGCTTTCGATCTCCGCCTCGAGGCGGGTGATCTCGGGATTGGCGGTGCCCGAGAACTGCCCCAGGACGTCCAGCTGGGCGCGCTTGCGGGCGGCCTCGGAGGAGAGGGTGGCGATCTGCTCGAACAAGAGGCGCGTCTGGTTCTCCATGGAGATCACGCCGTTCGTCTCGCAAAACGTCCGGAGCGCCTCTTCCGCCTCCTTCAATTCCTTTCCCGCCTCCGCGAGCCTCTGTTCCAGAAAATCGCGGGTCCGGGACGCCGCCGTGACGCGGTTCCTCTTCAGGAAGTCCTCGAGCCCCTCCACCGCGCAATTGGCGATCCGGGCGGCCGTCTCGGGATCCCCGAAACGGGCGGATACCGTGATCAATCCCTTGTTGTTGTCCGAGACCGAAAGGATCTTCTCGCGAAGGCGCTTGATCCGCTTTTCCCTGCTCTCGCCCTCCCGGACCAGCGGGTTCGATCCATCCCCAAGGCTCTCCGAATCGACGATGTACTCGGCCACCCTCCGGCTTTCCAGGACGTTCATCAAGAAATCCGCGCCTTCCTCGGGCAGGGCATCGGACAGACCGCTCAGGTCCGCCAGGCTTCCCAGATTGGACAAGAACGAGGAAAGCCCTGGTCGGGAGGACTGCGACACGGGCAGGATCGAGGCGGAGGCCTCGTACTCCTTCGGCAGAAGCAAGGACACCAGACCCGCCACGACCATGGACAGAAGGATCCCACCGCCGATCAGATACCGATGCTTGCTCGCGACCTGGACATAGTACAAAAGGTCCATGTCCTCGGAGTCTTCCCCGGGCGTGGAAGGAGCGTTCGAGTGCCGAGCGAGATCCGGATCATCCATGGTACGCCTCCGGATGGCCTACAATTTGAAGAATTGTATCGTCGCGCTTCGGCAAACACAAGCCGCGATCGGAAAAAAGCCCCCGCGCGTCAGGGGAGGGGAAGATCCACGCCTCCGTGGACGGCGAAATCCGGGGCCCCCCGGGTCACGTCCTCGGAAAACGCGAGGTAGAAGCGGCTTCCCGGCGCCGGTTCCAGCGACACGCCGAGCGTGATCTGGACGGGATGCTCGTCGAGCCGAACGTGGCCCGCATCCGGATAGAAGCCGTTCCCCCCCTCGATCTGGAGGTAGACGCCGGGACCGGCGGGGATGCGCCATTCGAGTCCCGCGCGAAACGGGACGGCGTTCTCCATCGGCACGCGCCCTCCCTGAAGGCCCGCCGGGTCTCCCACGAGCACGGCGCCCAGGGACCCGTGAAGGAAGAAAGCCTTGGCCACCTCGAACGTGGCGTCGAGAAACACGCCGACGTCGTGCCGCCCGGTCCCCTGGAAGCCCCGGCGCCTTTCCGAGGGAACCTTCCACACCAGCGTCGTCCGCACGAGACGCAAGGGTCCCTTCGCGTCCCGGTGGAACGCCGCGAGGAAGAAGCGGGGGTCCGCCAGCCCGCAGGTGGGTTCCTGCGCGTCGGCCAGCGTCACGCCGGCATACCGGATGTGGAGGTGGAAGGGCTCGTCCGCCTTCTTGAAGGATCGGGCGTGGTGGAGAACGGAAACCGTCAACCCCGTTTCCAGGAAGGCCGTCAGGCTCCATCGTCCGGCCAGGGCGTAGCGGACGGTCTGGGCGGAGATGCCAACGCTCCCCCCCGGGCCTGCATCGCCTTTCCAGACCTGGCCGGTGCCGGCGGAAAGGGAGAGGCGCGCGCGGGAAGGCGGGGGAGGCGCCTCGGCGGGCGCGGAGAAGAGGAACGGGGAGAAACGGGGCGTCAGGAGCGTCACGGGCAGGAGACCGCGGGGTTCCTCGGCGAAGAGGGGCGCGGCGAACGCGAGCAGAAGGGCCACAAGCGACGGCCGAAACGGTTTCACAGCCGAAGGTCCTCGAATGGGCGGGTTCCCGCAGGACAGGCCCCTCGGTGGCCAAGAACCAGGGGGGCCTTCCCCTTCCGTCCCGCCTCGCCTCAAGCGTCGGCGAGGCCGGTCGCGCGCCGGAGCCTCAGGCGGCCCGTGTACCGGGAGACGGCCTCGAAGGCCAGGGCGCCGGTCGGGCAGACGGACACGCACGCGGGTTCGCCGCCGCAAAGATCGCACTTGATGATCGTCCCCCGGTCGGGGTCCACGCCGATCACGCCGAAGGGGCAGGCCTGGACGCAGGTCCTGCACCCGATGCAGACCTCTTCCACGAGGACGACGGCGCCCGTGTCCTCGTCCCTCACGAGGGCTTCCACGGGACAGGAGACGGCGCACGGGGGGACCGCGCAGTGGCGGCAGACCTCGGGGACATGGACGCCTCGCTCTTCCAGGCGAATCACGGCCAGGCGCGCCTGCGCGGGGCGGGCCGTCGGGTCGAGGTGGAGCGAACAGGCGAGTTCGCACAGGCGGCACCCCGTGCAGGCCGCCGGATCCGTCGTGATGACCTTTTCCATCGCGGCGGTCTCCCGTTCAAAGCCGATGGGTAGGTTCCTTGTCCAGACCGAGCGACATCTTTCGCCGGTCCGTGGGAATCCCATGGGCGGTGAAGCCGTTCAAATCATAGTACGCTTCCACGAGTTCGTTCATCGCCTCACGGTCCAGGCGTTTTCCCTTCACGGAAGGAGGCCCCTGGGGGACGGGTTCCTCGAAGAGGCGGTCGGGCAGGGCGTCGTCGCGGCGGGTGAGGCCGGCGCGGAGGTTGAACATCCTCTCCAGGCAGACCGCCCGCTGTCCGATCCGGAAGGTCTCTTCCGGGTCCAGCTTCAGTCCCGTGGCGAAGTAGACCATCTTCGAGAACGCCGGGAACTGGAGCAGGTCGGGATCGACGGCCGCCGTGCAGAGCCTGCACAGGCCCAGGGAATCCGCGATCATGTCGCACAGTTCCTGCCAGAAGACCATCCGCGCCTTTCCTTCCCACGCGGCGGCCGACGTTCCGAAGGGCCCGTCAAACAGGTCGGGGCCTGAGAACAGCGTCTTCCGCGTGCCGGGGGGCAGGTCCGCCAGATCGATCCAGGGCGCGCCGGAAAGGCAGGCGGGACCGGACGCGCCGACGGCGGCCGCGAGGGCGAGGGCGGGGGCCGCTCGAAGATCGACGGGGGGCAGGGACAGGCCCTTGACGCGGAGCGCGAAATCATAGGCCGAGGAAGGGAGGTCTTCCGAGGCGCCGCCAAGCCCCTCGCCCAGAACCTTCCCGAAGCCTTCGCGGGCGCCGATGCGCCGCACCCAGGCGCCCAGGAGACCGGGGTCCTCGAAACGGGGAAGCGGGGCCTCGATCTCGGAGGCGTCCAGAACGCCCCGGTGCAGGGCGTCGGCGGCCCACGCCAGCACGGCTCCCGTTTCGATGGGAGGGAGGCCCTGTTGCCGGCAGAGGCGGTCGGATTCGAGGACGGCCTCCAAGGACCGGCACCCCAGGAGGGGTCCGAACGCGCACAAGGCTCCGAGGTCCGGTCCCTCGTGGAAAAGGCCGTTTTCCTCGTCCACCCGTCTGAGCTTCCGGCAGGCCACGGGACAGGAAAAGCAGGAAGAGGAGACGCCCGGAAAACGCGTTTCGAGGGACCCGGCCGCGAGCGGTTCGGCGTCCGGAAAGACGTTCGACCCGAAATCCCGGACCCGGATCCTGCCCGCGGCGTTGGCGGCCTCGAAGAATGCCGTCGTGCCGGAGCGCGCCAGACGCATCCCGGTTCTGGATTGCAGGATCCGGCGCGTGAGGTCCCGGTTGTACTTCAGGGAGCCGGTCGGAGAGAAGACGTCCAGGCCCCGGGTTCCCCGGGCGACGACGGCCTTGAGGTTCTTCGCGCCCAGCACCGCGCCCAGGCCCGCCCCCGAGAAGACGGCGCCGAAGCCGGGCCGCACGTCGGCCAGGCGGACGCCGTTCTCGCCGGCGGGTCCGACGGCGATCACCCGGGCTTCCTCGTCCTCCAGACGTTCCCTGCACAGCCGCACGGTCTCCATCGTCCCGGCGCCCTCCAGCCCGGGGAAGGAGAGGATCTCGATGGCGCCGTCCCGGACGGCGACCACGGACAGGGCCGGCGCCTTTCCGAAAAAAACGAGATGGTCGAAGCCGGCGAACCGGAGCTCCGCCGCGAAATGCCCGGTCACGATCGCAGACCCCAGACGCTCGGAAAGCGGCGACCGGAAGGCGATGTGCAGCGCCGCCGCACCGGCCGCGGGCGCGCCGCAGAGAAGGCCCGCCCCGAACACCACGACGCTCTCCGGCGCCAGCGAAGACGGATTCGAGGCCATCCGGTTGTAGAGGAGGTAGGCGTTCAGGCCGCGTCCACCGAGATAGCTCTCGCGGAGGCTAAGGGGAATCACGGCCGTTTCCACTTTCCCGGACGTGAGGTTCACGTACCCGATCTTGCGCTCGAGGGCCATGCTACTCCTGACGATGGTGGGTGTCGGATGGCGCCGCTCGAACGATAGCCGTGGCCCCTTTTCCTGTCAAGGGCGCAGAAGAGCAAGCGTTCAAACGTACCGGTCAAGGCAAGTCGTTCGTCGTATCCCACTCTTTTTGAGATTGCCATCCCACCTTTGTTGGGACTCACCCCT
>CAZDSO010000102.1:0-18709 GCA_964508045.1 uncultured Planctomycetia bacterium
CCACAAACAGCGAACGCGGAAAATGTTCCGGGGAGGGGCGTTGCAAAGCAAGGCGGCGACCTGACGATGGGACCGGGGACATTCCCGCAACCACTCACCCACACACCCACACAATCACCCAACGACTCAACCAGCCCCTCTGCGTTCTTTGCGTCGGGCGCGGGCTGACGTTCGTCGTGAGCCACGGAACGGTTGCGGAGTGGCGGAGCAGCGTGGCCGAAGTGCAGAAACATTTCTGGTACAATGAAGAATTCCGCTGGCGATTTTGTGAAGCGCTCCGGGAACGCGTCCCGTGCTTCGCGCCGCCGGGACCGCAACGAAACGAAAGGAGACCGACCATGCAGCGCCTCTTCGTCCTGTCTCTCGCGCTCGTCGCCCTGGCCGTCGGCGGCGGGATCGCCCGCGCCGACGTGGCGCCGGACCCGGAGTACGGGCAGACGCTCTCTCCCGGGGAGAGGACCTCGGTGGCCATGACGGGCGAGACCGTCACCGTGACGCTGGAAAAGAAGGGCGCCCGGGTCCACGCCGTGTTTTTCCTGAAGAACACCGGCGCTTCCGAAGCGCTCGAGGTGGGGTTCCCGGACGTGGCGCGGGCCTCCTCCCACGGCTCCGACGAGCCGCCCGGCGGCCTCTTCGGATACAAGCTGCGCGGGTTCGAGGCCACGGTGGACGGCTCGCCCGTGAAGCACACCTACAAGTGGGTCAAGAACCGTCAATCGCCCCGGGAGAGGGCGGCGATCGAGGCGAGGCTCCGCGCGCTGGAAGCGAAGCGGAAGAAGACCCGCGACGCGAAGGCGCGGCGCAGGCTCGAGCGGGACATGCGCTTCGAGAAGGAGCGCCTGGACGACTGGGCCTGGTACGGCTGGCTCGTATGGGACATGCGGTTCGCGGCCGGTGAGGAGAAACGCGTGGAGGTGAGTTACACCGTTCCCTACCGGCCGCCCTACCGGGCGACGCACCTTCGCGAGGCGCATTTCGAGTACGTCCTCCAGACGGGGGCGCTGTGGAAGGGTCCGATCGGCCGCGCGGTCATCGAGGTGAGGTTCGGCGAGGGGATGGAGCGGAAGAACGTCGCGGCGGTCGCGCCGGCGGGATACACCGACGGCGAGGCGGGGATCTCCTGGGACCTGAGGGACATCGAGCCGGAGGAGGACGTCCGGATCCGGCTGAACCGGTACGCGGACTACGAGACCGCGAGCCGGGAATACCTGGCCCGGTACGAGGAGGCCCTGCGGGAGGGCAAGCGGGGGACGGCGGTCGTCCACCTGGCCTGGGCCGCGGAAAGCCAGGAGAAGGGGGGGCTCTGGGAGGCGTGTCTCGCGTCGTGCCGCAAGATCGTCGCGCTGGAGAAGGAGGCGCGCGAGAAGGGGGGCGGCGGGGCGTACGCCATAGCCTGGTGGAAAGGCCCCTACGTGCCCTGGGAGTGCAAGATCGCGGAATGCCTCAGGCAGCTCGGGAAGAGGAAGGAAGCGAGAGAAGCGGCCGCGGAGGCGCTGACCGCGTGCCGGGATCTCCTCGAGAACCCGCCCTCCGCTCTCCGTTACGGCCTGAACAAGGACATCCTCGCGAAGAGGATCGAGGATCTCGAGGCGTTCCTGGCGGAGGAGGAGAGCTGAGGAAGGACCCGTTGAGGAATGAGGAGCGGGAACGGATTTGGATCCGGGTTATTTGTAACCGGTAACCGGTAACCTGTTTATGCTGTGGGTTGCTACTATCCGTTTGTGGCAAAGCACGGCCAGCACGGGTTACCGGTTACAGGTTACAGACACCGCCTTGCAGCATCGCCCGCAGCATCGCCGTGGTCACGGGCCGAAAGCCTGCGTGGCCCGTGACACACGCCTCCCACAAACAGCGAACGCGGAAAATGTTCCGGGGAGGGGCGTTGCAAAGCAAGGCGTCGACCTGACGATGGGACCGGGGACATTCCCGCAACCACTCACCCACACAACCACACAATCACCCAACGACTCAACCAGCCCCTCTGCGTTCTTTGTTCGATCTGGAAAGCCAAGCCCCCCCCGTCAAGATCGTGGAGAGGCGGTATTGAAATATTGCGATTATATCGTAAAATATCTACGATATGGTCGCCCTTCTTCACAGAACCCTCGAACGACCGGTATCGGAGGCCCTCGCCAGGTTTCCCATCGTCGTGCTCACGGGCCCGAGGCAGGCGGGAAAGACCACCCTGGCCCGTCTCGTCGGGAACCGGCAACGAAACTACGCGACGCTGGACGACCTTTCGATGCGCACCGCAGCATCGAGGGACCCGGAGGGATTCGTTCGCGGGCTGGACCGCCCGGTGACCCTCGATGAAGTCCAACGCGTCCCCGAACTGGTTCTGGCCGTGAAGAAGGAAGTGGACCGGAACCGCACACCGGGAGGTTTCCTTCTGACGGGCTCGGCCTCCGTCGGCGTCACGGACGGTACGCTGGAGAGCCTGGCGGGACGGGCCGCCGTCTATCGACTGCATCCGTTCACCGAGTCGGAACTCGGCGGACGGCCGGGATGGAATCCTCTCGAACGCCTGATCGACGCCCGGGACGCCCGGGAAGCCGGCTCCAGGTTCCGGAGAAGGAAAAGACCCCCGTTCGACGAGGCGGACCTGCTCAGGGGCGGATTCCCGGAACCCAGCCATCTCCTCGACGAGACCGGCCGGCCGGTCTGGTTCGAGCAGTACAGGCGTACCTACGTGGAGCGTGACGTGCCGCTCCTCGTTTCCGTGGGTGACGTCTCTTCCTTCACCGAATTCGTGGTTCTCTGCGCGGAAGAGACGTCGAGGACCTTCAACATGTCCAGGGCGGCGAGTTCGATCGGCCGATCGGTCGATACGATTCGCCGGTGGCTCGGCGTGATGCAGGCGACCTTCCTGATCGACCTCCTTCCCGCCTACGGGCGCTCGGCGAGAAAGAGGCTCGCCCGTTCGCCCAAGCTCCACTGGACCGACACGGGGCTCGCTTCCCACCTCGTCGGCGCGCGGAGCGTGCGCGACCTCCGGGACCGCAACCTTCTGGGCCCGCTTCTGGAGACCCGCGTATTCGGGCATCTCGCTTCCTACGCGGAGGGCATGCCCCTGCCCGTGAGGATCCAACACTACCGGCGCCACGGAGGCGAGGAGGTGGACTTCATCGTCGACCTCGCCGGACGTCGCGTTCCCATCGAGTTGAAGGCGGGTGCGACCATCGCAGGATCCGATCTCAAAGGGCTGAACGGTTTTCTGGATTCCCTGCGCCCCCCCAGGCTCGGGATCCTCCTCTACGGCGGCGAGGAGGTCATGAACCTGTCGGAATCCATCGTCGCCTTGCCCCTTCGGGTCTTCCTCGGGGGATGATCTCGAGCAGGGGCCCGAGGCGCGGGAACGGATACGGATTGTGGATTTTGAATTTAGGAATTCAGAATTGAGGAATTCCGGATGCAGTGTGTTTCCCGAATTTTCGAAGCAGTTTTTATGGATTGTAGCATCCCCTGATCACCCTGATGCCGGCTGCGCCGGCAAACGGATTCCCCTGATCCGTAGTTCTGTGGGGCATGAACAGGCCGTCAGAACAAACCCGGATCCGGTCCGGTTGTACAACCGGGCACATGAGGCCGCTGGTTTGTTGGATCTGGGTTGTTTGTAACCTGTAACCTGTAACCGGTAACCTGTTTATGCTGTGGGCTGCTACTATCCGTTTGTGGCAATGCACGGCCACACGGATTACAGGTTACCGGTTACAGACACAGCCATGCAGCGCGCCCGCGCATCGCCGTGGTCACGGGCCGAAAGCCTGCGTGGCCCGTGACACACGCCTCCCACAAACAGCAAACTCGGAAGAGGAACGCCTTGGCATCCCTCCCACTTCCCCCGGGCCCCTCGATCGGATAGGGTGGGAGCATGACAGTCTTGGGCCTTCCCCTCCCCCCGCCGGAAGGCCTTTCGGGCGGACGCGATTCGAGGGTTTCCGATGAAAGTGAAAACGGCGTTGTTGACCGGTTTGCTGGCGGCCGTCTCCATGGTCGCCGGCGGGTGCAGCTGGTTTTTGCTCGGGGGCGTGGGCGCCGCGCTCTACAGCACGATGGGAAGCGAGGACGGCGACGGCGGGACGGTGATGGTCACGAAGAACGCGCCGCCGACGGGCTCGATCGCCTCGCCGGCCGCGGGATCCCTGATGAGCGACCGGGTCCAGGTGAAGTACACGTTGATCGACCAGGAGGCCGAGGCGTGCAGCATCGTCGTGGAGTATTCCACGGACGGCGGGAACGCCTGGCAGGCCGCCACGGAGCTCTCGGCGTACCCGTCGGAGGGGACCTCGGCCCTCGCCGCCTCGAGCGCGGGAACGTCGCACACCTTCGTGTGGAACTCCTTCGCGGACCTCGGAAACGAGAACTACCCGGACACGGCCTCGGGGAACGTGTACGTCCGGGTGCGGATCACGCCCACGGACGCGGAGGCGAACGAGGGCTCCTCGTTCGAGAGCGGCGACTTCAAGGTGTTCAACGCGTACGTGTCCACGTTTTTCGGCGGCGAGCTGAGCGAGCTGGAGCTCGCGTATCCTTCGGACATCCAGGTCGTGGGGGGGAACAAGATCCTGGTGGCGGACGAGTTCCAGAGCCGCGTGGTGGAGATCGACCTCGACACCGGGGCCCTGACGACGGTCGCCGGCACGGGCAACGCGGGATTCACGGGCGACAACCTTCCGGCGGACACGACGGGCCTGACCCTGCCGTCGTCGAGTTGCCGGGACGCGGGGGGGCATCTGTTCATCGCGGACACGGGGGCGCACCGGATCCGGCGCGTGGACGCGGCGTCGAATTTCATCACGACGTTCGCCGGCACCGGGGACCGGGATTTCCAGGGTGAGCATGCGTCCGCGGGCGCCGCTGCGTTCGCCCAGCCCCGCGGGGTGGCCTACGATGCGTCGAGATCGATCCTCTACGTCGCGGACACCGAGAACGACTGCATCCGGGCCGTGAACCTGGGCGGCGTCCGGACGAGCGTGGCGGGGATCTGGATCTCTCCCGGCACGGTCGCCACGGTGGTCGGGAACCCCGGGCAGAGCGGGCACGCGGACGGCCCGGCGGGCTTTCCGGGAAGCGTCGGGCAATACGCCTCGCTCCGGTTCGGGACCTCCGGCCACATCGGGATCGCCTATTACGACGAGACGAACGGGAGCCTGAAGTACGCCGCGTTCGACGGCACACGGTGGTCCGTCCACCAGGTCGATTCCGCGGGGTGCGTGGGGAGCCACGGCTCGCTGGCCCTGGACGCGTCGAACCGCGCGCACATCAGCTACTACGACGCGGACAACGCCGCCCTGAAGTACGCCTGTCTCGACACGGCAACAGGCGTTCTCGACGTCTTCACGCTGGACGGCAAGGGCGACCGCGGCCAGTACTCGAGCATCGCCGTCAACGACCAGACGTCCGCCTACGGGTTTCTCGAGATCTTCATCGCCTACTACGACGCGGGCAACGGCGACCTCCTGCTGAAATGGTTCGACGGCACGGACTGGGGGAACTACGACTACGCCACCGGGCCCGTCGTGGACGCTGGCGGCACGTCCGACGTCGGACGGTACGCCTCGCTCGCGCTGGAAATCGACACGACGTTCGGGATCGCCTACCCCCACGTCGCCTACTACAACGCGACCGACCCGGGTCTCATGTACCGGTACTGGAACCCGAGCCTCTCGACGCCCGGCTGGGCGGATCGGGGGGGCAACCCCGTCTTCAACAACACCGACGACGACGGCCGGTGGTGCTCCCTCGCCCTCGATTCCGCGGACCGCCCCCACATCGCCTACTTTTCGACCGACGGGTCCATGGATGAGGTCTGCTACACCTACTGGACGGGGGCGAACTGGAACCCGGCGTACTCCGTGGACGGCGATACGCTCAACCCGGTCGGTCCCGATCTTTCCCTCTACCTCGACGCCGCCGACCACCCGCACATCGTCTACTACCGGAACGACGCGGAGCTGTGGTACGGGCACGATCCGGGGACGGGATGGTCGACGGTCAAGGTGGACGGTTCGGGAGCCGTGGGGTTGTGGGCGTCCATCCACGGGCCGACCGGCAGCAGTTTTCCCGGCGTCGCCTACGTGGAGCGCTACGACCAGAACCCCGAGATGTACCGGCTGCGCTTCGCGCGCAAGACCGCGAGCGCGTGGTCGCGGCGGTTCGTCGACATCGGGCGGTCCGCCGAGGTGGACGAGCCCTACGCCCTCGAGGTCGCGCCCGACGGCAACCTCTTCTTCTCCTCGCAGGGGAAGGTCCGCGTCCTCAACACGGGAAGCGCGCCGGTCAAGCCGGCGGGCGTGACCGTCCTCCCCGCCCACGTCAAGACGATTGCGGGCATGCCCGCCTCGCACAGCGATGTCGCCTACGACGGCGTGACGCTCCACGTCGCCTACACGAGCCCCTCGACCGGGAAGCCGAAGTACGCGTCCGGGTGTCCGGGGAACTACTTCGACCGCCAGGAGATCCCCGACGCCGCGACGACGAGCGCGTCTCACGTCTCCATCGCCCTGGACGCGATGAACCAGCCCCACATCGCCTACTATTCCCACGACACCCGCACCTTGCACTACGCCACGTACGATCTCACGACCTGGACCGTCGAGACCGTCGACACCTCCGGCCACGACGTCGGCCGGCACGCCTCCATCGCCCTGGACGCGTCGGACAACCCGCACATCGCCTACTACGACGCGACGAACGGCGACCTCCTCTACGCCTCGCGCGCGGGCACGTGGACCACGCAGGCCGCGGACAGCGGGACCGACGACGTCGGCCAGTACGCCTCCCTGGACATCGACGATGCGGATCGGCCGCACATCGCCTACTACGACGCGACGAACGGGGCGCTGAAATGCGTCTTTCTCAACGGCGCCTGGGTCGCGCACGACGGGAACAGCGCCACCGTCGACAGCACGGGCGTCACGGGCCTCTACGCTTCCCTGCAGCTCGACAACGCCGCCACGAACCAGCCGCACATCGCCTATTACAACCGGACCCAGCAGTCGCTCCGCTACGCGCACTTCACCAGCGGCTCCCCGGGCAGCTGGAGCACCGAGACGGTCTCGGCGCTCGGGAACGTCGGCCTCTATGCCTCCCTCGCGGTCGAGCCGGACAGCCACGACGTCTTCATCGCCTGCCTGAACGGCTCCGTCAACCGGGGCCAGGTCTTCTGCGACCGGGGATCGGGATGGACGTTCAACTTCCTTCAGGACGACGGCGGGGAGAACCTGAGCCTCGCCGTCGGCTTCGACTTCGCGGGATCCACGTCGGAAACGGGCTACATCGCCCTCTCGCAGCCGGACCGCGACGGCCAGCTGCGGATCCATGATTTCGATTTCGGAACCATGTACTCCGCGGGATGGACCACCATCGACCAGCGGCGGTACTCCGACAACTTCGCAGGCGACGGCGGGCCCGCCCTCGACGCCCTCTTCTCCCAGATCCACGGCCTGGCTCTGACGAAGTACGGCACGGGCGCCGCGACCTACGACGCCCTGCTCGTGGCCGACGCCGACAGCAGCCGGATCCGCGCGATCAACCTGAACGACCCGCAGGCCGCCTCGCCGATCCCCTTCGATGTGGCCAACACCACCGTGGAGGCGGGACGGGTCCAAACCCTCGTCGGAAACGGAGACGCCGGCTACGACCCCGACGACGAGGGGGCGGTCGTGAACGAGCTCCCGCCGGGCGACCCCCAGCACAATCCGATCGAGATCTCCATGCCCCAGGACGTGAGCGTGGACGCCGCCGGCAACATCTTCATCGCGGATTCGGTGAACAGCCGCATCCGCCTGGTGAACACGGGCGCCACGAACCTGACCGCCTGCGGCAAGACGATCGCCCCCGGCGCGATCCGGACCCTCGTCGGAAGCGACAACACCGTCGCCGTGTCCAACTCCCTCTTCTACCCCTCGGGCCTCGCGATCGACCCGACGGACGGCGCGATCTACGTCACCGACTACATCGGCTACGTCTTCAGGATCGACCGCGCGGCGAGAACGTCGACCGTGGTCGCGGGAAGCCGGGGGCTGGGCTTCGACGGGGACGGGAGCACGGCCGTGGGCGCCGAGTTCTGGGGCGCCCACGACATCGCCGCGGACCGCGAGGGCAACCTCTACGTGCTCGACCAGGGGAACGTGCGGATCCGCCTCGTCAACCGGGGGACGGCCGATTACACCCTGAACGGGGGGGCGAACCTGGTGACGGTGGCGCCCGGCAACATCGACACGATCCTCGGCACGGGCGTGTTCACGGGCGAGTTGGACGGCGAAGGCGGGAGCGCTGCCGACGACCTGGGCGACGGGGGCGATTGCAACGTGGCCACGACCCGCGAGCTCGCGAGCGTCGCCATGGACACGCGGGCCTCGGTCTGGAACAGCGAGGCCATGCCCTCGGGGGCGGCGGTCGGGAACCAGCGAGGGGTGCTCTACGTCGCGGACCGGTCGAACAGCCGCGTGAGGGCGATCAACCTCAATCCGGACACCGAGACCGCCCCCATGACGATCGCCGGCCTCGGCACCGGCATGGGGAACTGGCCCCTCTCCTCCGGGGAGATCGCGACGATCCTCGGCGACGGGACCAATAACGAAGGGGACGTCCAGCTCGGCCTGTTCGCCGTCGGTCCCGGGGGCATGGCCATCCCCCAGCCCGTCGTCCTCGCCTTCGACGACGCCTCCGGCCTGCTTCTCGTCCTCTGCGCCCACCCCTACGTTTTGCTGGCGGTGAACACGCACGATCCCGGATCGCCGTTGACGACGCAGAAGATCATCGAGGTCGCGGGATTCACGATCCAGCCGGGCCTGATGGAGCTGATCGCCGGGAACCCCTTCAACTTCGAGCAGGGCTTCAACGGCGACGGCATCCCCGCGCGGATGGCCTGGTTCGACGATCCGGGGTTCATGACGGTCGGCAGGACCACGGTCACGGCGGGGTCGCCGGACACCGTCTGTGTCGAGGCGATCTTCATCGCCGACCGCGGCCAGCAGCGGATCCGGGTGATCGACGACGACGGGATCATCCACACCTGGGCGGGCACGGGAGAGGCCGGGTTCAACGGCGACGGCGTGCCGCCCCACAACGCCCTCGTCAACGAGCCGGCGGGCATCGCCTGGACCACGGACGGCACGAACGATTTCTTCTTCTACGTCGACACGCTCAACAAGCGGGTGCGGTGGCAGGTGAAGTAGGCCCGATGATCTGGTCCGGTCCATCAAGGCTTTGAGGCATCTTGATCCGGTGTTTGCGTAAAGGGTCCTTCTTGTTTTTGCTCTCGTCCGCCCCCCCTTCCCTCCGATACAGGAAGGGAGGGGGGAGAGAAGACAAGCAGCGAGGAAGAGACATGAGACCCGAAACGAGCGACCGGAACCAGGAGGTTGCGCCGCCGGCCGGCGAGTTCCACCAGGGCCTGGAGGAAGCCCGCGCGATCCTCTGCGACGCCGCGGACGCCTGGGCCGAGGGCGATCCCGAGTGCCCCGCCACCCTGGCCGTGCTCGTCGACGTGCTGCGCGCCTTCGCGAATCGCGGCCTCCTCGCCTTTCCCGGCGAGCCGATCCCCGTGCGCGCCGCTTGACCCTCCAGGCCTTGCGGCGGTTGAGGCGAAGGGGCGGCCCGGATATCATGGCGTGCGTTCCCTGGGGCCAAGGAGTCGTCTTGCCGGTTACAGGTTACAGACACAGCCATGCAGCGCGCCCGCAGCATCGCCGTGGTCACGGGCCGAAAGCCTGCGTGGCCCGTGTGACACACGCCTCCCACAAGCAGCCAGCTCGGAATGGGACCGCAACCTTCTGGGCGGCCTCTTCTCTTGCGCTCCCCCCCTCCATCGACTATCCTCCGGCCTTTCATGCCCCGGAAACGAGACATCCCTTCGAGAGAACCCTGTCATGAAGATCGCCCTGGTCGGGCTGAAGAACGCCGGCAAGACCACGCTGTTCAACGCCCTCACCGGCCAGGAGGCCGAGGTGACCTCCTATACCGTCCCCGGCAACGAGCCTCACATCGGGATCGTCCCCGTGGAGGACGAGAAAGTGGAGGCGCTGGCCCGCCTCTACCGCCCGAAAAAGACCACCCTGGCCACCGTGAACTTCGTCGACTTTCCGGGCCTCTCCCCCGGCGACGCCGCTTCCGGCCTCCTGTCCGGCGAGAACGCGGACTGGATCCGGAACGCCGACGCCTTCGCCCTGGTGGCCCGCAACTTTCCCGACGACCTCATGGGAGAGCCCGCACCCCTGGCCGACGTCCGGCTCTTCGTCGAGGAGCTGGTGATCGCCGATTTGATGGTCGTGGAGAATCGCCTGGAGCGGATCGCCTGGGGCCGGGCACGCGGACGCCGGCGGTCGGCCGCGGCGGACCGGGAGGAACGCCTCCTGGAGAAACTCCGTGCGTCGCTCGAGGACGGGAAGACCGTCCGGGAAGCCGGCCTCTCGTACGAGGAGACGAAGACGATCCAGAGCTTCCACCTTCTCAGCGAGAAACCGCTCCTCGTCGTGCTCAACACCAGCGAGGCCCGCTACGGGAAGAACGCGGACCTGATGGAAACGCTCGGCGCCTCGTTTCCCGTCGTCGAGTTCGCGGGGCAGTTCGAGATGGAACTGGCGCGGCTTGGCGAGGGCGACGACGCAACCCTCTTCATGGAGGACCTGGGCATCCCCGAGTCGGCACGGGCCCGTCTGACCAAGGCCGCGTACGCCTTACTGGGCCGGATCAGCTTCTACACCGTCGGAGAGGACGAGGTCCGCGCCTGGACCCTCCGGCAAGGAGGAAGCGCGGTCGACGCGGCGGGGACCATCCACTCCGATCTGGCCCGCGGCTTCATCCGGGCCGAATGCTTCTCCACCGGCGACCTGTTCCGTGCAGGCTCCGAGAAGCGCATCCGGGAGAGCGGCCTGTTCCGCCTCGAGGGCAAGGACTACGTCGTGAAGCCCGGCGACATCCTGTCCATCCGGTTCAGCGTGTGATCATTCCATCATGCTCTCGACGGAATAGAACCACCGGCCGTCCACCTTCTTGAAGATGGCGGTCTTCTGCTCCCCGCTCTCGTGGACGACCCGGGCCTTGGCCCGGTCTTCCCGGGTCTCGAGGTCCTTCATCTCGACGGCGGGATCGTCCCCCGGGGGATCGTCCGAGTGCTTCTTCACGAAGGCGCACAGGTCCTCGTAGTAGGCCTCGAGGTCCACGTCTGCGAGGAACGTCTCCGCCGTCTCCAGGAACGCCGTCTTGTCCTCGGCGGCGAACATCTTGCCGATCTCCTTGCCGGACACACCCTCCGGCTTCTCGGCCACGTTGTGTTTCTCCCGGATGTCCGCGAATTCCTTCCGGATCTCCCCGGCGTTCTCCTTGCCCCGCCCGGCGAAACCGGAAGCGAAGTGGAACAGGAAGACCATGCCCGCCCGCTCCCCGGGCACGATGTAGGGGAGGACCTCGTCGAAGTCGCCCTTGTTCATCTTCTCCTTCATCGCCTCGAACGCCTTTTCCGGCGATTCGAACCCCTCGCTCCTCGTCCCGCCCCCGTCGCCTTCGCCGGCTTCCCCTCCGTTGCCCCCGTTTCCGTCCTCGCCTTCCCCTCCGCTCTTGCCGCAACCCGGCCCCAGCCCCAGCCCGAGGACCAGCGCCGCCGCCAGCATGAGAACCCAAGCGGATTGCATCTTCATGGTCTCCTCCTTCTCTTTTCGATCGTGTGCGGATTTCGGATGAGCGCGCATTGAACCAGATGTGGAACGAGGCGCCCCACCCTGATCGCGGATGAACCTCCTCGGCGGCGCTACAGCTGGTCCAGCAGGCGAGACAGCTGCCCGTTCAGATCCTCGATCTCCTTTCCCACCCGCAGGACTTCCTTGAATGTCGCATCGGAAGCCAGCGCCTCGGCTTTCGCCTCCAGCTTCTCGAGCCGGGCGGCGTCGCTCTTGTTGTGGTCGATCCAGGAGGACAGGATCGACTTCAACCGGCCCCGCTCGTCCGTGGGGTGCTTCGCGAGCACGTCTTCGACCTTGCTCCGGATCTGGCTCTCGGGCACCGCCCCGAGCAGCTCGTTGACCTTTTCCCCGTTGGCGAAGAAGAGCTGCATCGGGATGCTCTGGATGCCGAAGGTCATCGCCACCTGCTGGTTCTCGTCCACGTTGACCTTGCAGAACTTGAAGTTCTGGTATTCCTCGGCCAGCTTGTCGTAGATCGGCGATACCATCATGCACGGACCGCACCAGGGCGCCCAGAAATCGACCTCCACGGGCACCTCGGACTGCAGGACCTCCTGCTCGAACGTTGCGTCGGTCACCTCGACTACCTTGCTCATGACTGCTCCCTTCCAGAAAAAAACGATTCCGGAAGTATACCAGACCGGCGCAATCGCGGCCATCGCGGCGAGCGAGCCATTCGCGGCGCACGCCGGTCCGGGCGTGGCGCGTTCGGAAGACCGGTCTCGCAGGACGACCGGGCCCCCTCGCGTCCCTTCTCCGGGTTCCCCCCCGCTGAACGGGCGCATCCCCCGGCTACGAACGACGCCCGGACCGTAGCCGTCGGCTACGAGGGCCTCCGCGCCGGGATGGGGATGCCCCGGCCGGGTCGCCTCCCACCCGCCTGGAGCGCCCCCTGGCGCCGCCCGCACCGTCCGGCCTCGGGCGGGGCCCTTGGCACGACGTTTGCCACTGGAACCGTGCCCGGCGCTCGCCGGGAATCCGAGGCACGAGCGCGCGAAGCGTTCCCGACGACGAAGGAGGACCGCCATGTCCCAAAAGGAAAACGACCGGCCGCCCACGACCAACGATGCCGGGATCCCCGTGGCCAGCGACGAGTTCTCGCTCACGGTCGGCCCGGACGGACCCATCCTGCTGCAGGACCACTACCTCATCGAGCAGATGGCCAACTTCAACCGGGAGCGGATTCCCGAGCGCCAGCCCCACGCCAAGGGCTCGGGGGCCTTCGGGCGTTTCGAGGTGACGCAGGACGTCAGCGCCTGGACGAAGGCCGCGGTGTTCCAGCCGGGGGTGAAGACCGAGACGCTGATCCGCTTCTCCACGGTGGCGGGCGAGCGGGGAAGCCCCGACACGTGGCGCGACCCGCGCGGTTTCGCCCTCAAGTTCTACACGGCCGAGGGCAACTACGACATGGTGGGGAACAACACGCCGGTCTTCTTCCTGCGCGACCCCATGAAGTTCCAGCACTTCATCCGCTCCCAGAAGCGCCGGGCCGACAGCGGCCTTCGCGACCACGACATGCAGTGGGATTTCTGGACGCTCTCCCCCGAATCGGCCCACCAGGTCACCTGGCTGATGGGCGACCGGGGCATCCCCAGGACCTGGCGGCACATGAATGGCTACTCGAGCCACACCTACATGTGGGTCAACGCCGGGGGCGAGCGGTTCTGGGTGAAGTACCACTTCAAGACCGACCAGGGCATCGATTTCCTCACCCAGGCCGAGGCCGACCGGATCGCGGGCGAGGACGCGGACTACCACCGCCGGGACCTTTTCGAGGCGATCCGGCGGGGCGACCATCCCAGCTGGACATTGAACGTGCAGGTCATGCCCTTCGCCGAGGCCGAGACCTACCGGTTCAACCCCTTCGACCTGACGAAGGTGTGGCCGCACGGGGACTACCCCTTGCACGAGGTGGGCCGGCTCGTCCTGGACCGCAACCCGTCCGATTTCCACACCGAGATCGAGCAGGCGGCTTTCGAGCCCAACAGCCTGGTGCCGGGCATCGGTCCCAGCCCCGACAAGATGCTCCTCGCCCGCCTGTTCTCCTACGCCGACGCCCACCGGGCGCGGCTGGGGGTCAACTACAAGCAGATCCCGGTGAACCGGCCCAGGGCGCCCGTGCACAGCTACAGCAAGGACGGGGCGATGCGGGTGGAGAACGTCTCGGACCCGGTCTACGCGCCCAATTCCAAGGGCGGCCCCGTGGCCGACGGCGCGCGGCATCCCCAGGTGGAGATCTGGAAGGCCAGCGGGGACTTCGTCCGCGCGGCCTACACGTTGCGCGAGGAGGACGACGACTGGGGCCAGGCCGGGACGCTGGTGCGCAAGGTCCTGGACGGCGCGGCGCGCGACCGGCTGGTGTCCAACGTGGTCGGGCACCTGAAGCAGGGGGTGACCGAGCCGGTGCTGGAGCGCGCCTTCGCCTACTGGCGCAGCATCGACCGGGAAACGGGGGACCGGATCGCGGCGGGGGTGCAGGGCCGCTGAGGGGAGGGGGCAGACAGGGACCGGAGATTGGGGATTTCAGCCGGAGGAGCGGGAACGGATTTGGATCTGGGTTGTTTGTAACCTGTAACCGGTAACCTGTTTATGCTGTGGGCTGCTACTATCCGTTTGTGGCAAAGCACAGCCACACGGATTACAGGTTACAGGTTACAGACACCGCCTTGCAGCATCGCCTTGCAGCATCGCCGTGGTCACGGGCCGAAAGTCTTCGCGGCCCGTGACACACGCCTCCCACAAACAGCAAACTCGGAAAATGTTCCGGGGAGGGGCGTTGCAAAGCAAGGCGGCGACCTGGCGATTGGACCGGGGACATTCCCGCAACCACTCACCCACTCAATCACTTCGTTGCGCACCAAACCGGAACTTATCGGTTTGGATTGGAGGGCGAGCCTCTCCTCCTTCGCTTGCAGGTGGTTGCGAGAGCTACGGAGGACCCTACGTAGCCCTTGCAAGAGCCGATCGGCGTAGTACGGGCCGGCGAGCCAGACGTCGGCGGTCGCCCCCTATCAGTCTCTTCAGAGGCGTTCCCGTTTCCCGGCTCCAGGCCACGCCGCCGTTGGCCCCGGACACGAGCACGGCCTTTACAGCCCACGGCTCCCCGAATCCCTCCGGGTGTCCCTTCCCTCCTGTAACTTTTCCCCTCCCTCTTCCGTTCAAATCGATGGATCTGCGACGCGTGGACCCTTCTGGGAGGTGAGCCATGGGATTCTGCGAGTTCCTGGGGGCGGCGGACTTCTCGGCGTTGCCCGACGACATCACCTGGTTCGACATGATCCTGGCCTCGGGGATCTTCGGCCTGGCGGTCCTGCTCCTCTGCCTGGTGCTCCTGGGTCTCGGGATCTTGGGCCTGCTGTCGAGGCCCAGGCCGAGGCTGTCCATCGCGCTGGGCTGTCTGGGTTTCGTCCTCGGCATCGTGGGCGCCTACTTCGGCTACAACGTGGCGGACAGCTACATCCTCCAGAGGGGGGGATGGGCCAAGGTGGATCCCGTCGAGCTCGCGGACGCGGCGGCGTTCACCATGGTGCTGGTCTATCTCGGCCTCGCCGCCCTGGCCCTGGGTCTCCTCTCCGCCCTGACCCGGGTGCTGCGCGGAAGCGGCGAGCGAGGGGAGGCGGCCGCCGCCTAGACACGCGGCTTTCAACCACCAAGACACCAAGCGGAGCCCTGATGCGTGACGAAGTCTCTGCATCAGGGGCACGAAGCGGTGATCATCGCCGCAAGCGCGTCGGGAAAAGAGAGAATCCGGTTCTTCGAAGGATTCATTTCGCCCTCCATTTCTCCTCGCGACGTCGGACCAGGTCCAGGACGTCCTCGACCGTTTCGGCTTCGAGGCAGCGTTCGACGAACTCCTCTGGCGCCGCTGGCCGAGCACGGCATCCTCACGAAGGTCGGGCTCGGGGTGCTCCTCTACGCCGGCGCGATGCTGGCCTGCCAGCTCCTGTTCTGGCTGGTCGTCACGCCCTTCGTCATCATGGCCTCGAAGAAGTACCGCTTTTGGGTGACAAACCGCCGGGTCGTGACGCGCTCGGGCATCGTGGGCTACAAGATCTCCTCCATTCCGCTTGAGCGGATCGCGGACGTCACGGTCTCTCGCAACGTGATCGCGATGATCGCGAGGACGCCGCTGGTCGTCATCCGGGACATGGCCGCGAACTCGAACTGGCGGGGTCCTCGGTGGATCGGGGTGGACGACGCCGAGCAGGTGCAGCACGACATCCTGGAGGCGACGGCGGAGGTCAACCGGGCGGGGCGGGCGGTGTAGAGGAATTCATCTTCGGCGAGGCGGTGGCGGACCGGAACCCGAAGTCACCGGCACCCTTATACGAACCATCTCGTCAGAAGTGAACTCACTTTTCGAGGAACAGGCGGGAAGAAAGAGGCCACACGCGAGAAGCACGACACCCGGAAGGGACAGGAGTTCGTTTATACTCATTCTGAAGGGTCTCCGTGTCGGCGCGCACCCATGATAACATCCCTACTGTTTTTGACGATCATGTGACCGATCTCTTCGCGGCTTATTATTCGGAAATCCCTCAATTCCGACTATATTGCAGTAAATTGCATTTTGGTCTTGACTTTTCGGCAGCATATTGCATGATAGTCGCATGGAACGTATGCAAGAAAAATCGATCCGCCTGGACCTGGATCGAAAATACGTCTTCATCACCGGACCCCGCCAGGTCGGGAAGACCACCCTCGCAAGGAACGTCGCACGGGCGTGGAAGGGTTCCGCCTATCTCAATTTCGACGCCGACCGGGACCGTCCGGTCATTCTGCGGCAGTCGTGGGACCGGAAGGCGCCGCTCGTGATCCTCGACGAGGTCCACAAGCTCAAGAGATGGAAGCGGCGTCTCAAGGGGGTGTACGACACGGAAGGCATTCCTCCCCGGATCCTCGTCACGGGAAGCGCGCGCCTCGATCTCTACCGCCGGGGGGGAGACTCCATGGCGGGCCGGTACTTCCTCCACCGGCTCCATCCGTTTTCGGTCCGCGAGCTCCGCGGTTCTGATGCCCCGCGGGGGATCCTGGATCGCCTGATCCTTCTCGGCGGATTCCCGGAGCCGTACCTTTCGGGAAGCGAGTCGGAGTCGGCGCGCTGGCGCCTGCAGCACTTGGAGAGGATCGTGCGGGAGGACATCCAGGATCTCGAGCCGGTCCGGGACGTGCGCTCGCTCCTGCTGCTCGTCGATCTCTTGCGTGAGCGCGTGGGTTCGCCCGTCTCGTACGCTTCCCTCGGAAGGGATCTCGAGCTGTCTCCCCACACCGTGAAGCGCTGGATCGAGGTGCTCGACCACATGTACGTCCTGTTCCTCGTGAGGCCGTGGCACCGCAACGTGGCCCGCGGGATCCTGAAGGCGCCGAAGGTCTACTTCTACGACACCGGCGCCGTTGCCGGGGGGGAGGGGGTCCGCCTGGAGAACGCGGTGGCCGTGTGCCTGAGGAAATGGCTTCACTTTCTCGCGGACACGCGGGGTCGATCAAAGGATCTCTTCTACATCCGGGACAAGGAGAAGCGGGAGGTGGACTTCGCCGTGGTGGAAAAGCAGCGGCCGAGGATGCTCATCGAGGTGAAGCGCTCCGACACGGCGGTCTCCCGCGCGCTGGCGCATTTCTCGGCGAGATTGAAGCCGGACGAGGCCCTGCAGCTCGTCCAGACGGCTTCCCGTCCCGAGACCGCCGGAAGCATCCACGTGCGCCCCGCTGCGGACTGGCTGGATTCGCTCGACGCGTGACGCGGACCTGCGTCGGGACGGGCGCGAAGGTATCCGCGCCCCGTGCAGCGATGACCCGCGTTACTGCCGGCTGGAAGCCGGCGGTCCCACCCGCGGCGGGCAAATCCCAAATCCCCCCGCCGTCGCTTGTTTGGCCGGGGCGGGAGCTATGGCGGGCCTTCGGAAATCTACAATCCCAAATTCGTAATTCCTAAATCCCCTCTGCGTCCTTGGCGTTTTCCCCCCTCTCTCTCCGTGCCTCCGTGACTCGGTGGCTTCATGTCGTATTGACGAAGAACTGGATCTCGGTCCGGTACTTCCGCTCGTTGCCCTTGAACAGCATGCCGGGCCCCTTGAGGTAGACCTCGCGCGAGGGGACGACGACGTCGAGACCCTTCTCCTTGACGTGGTCCGTCAGGCGCCGGTACCCCTCCTTGAGGGTCTCGTAGGGTACCATCCCAGTCCCTTATCCTGACACCCATGATAAACTTCTGAAGGTCTACCGGGAAGATCCGCGGATCGAGTCGCTGATGCCAAAGGGACGCATGCCCAAGGAAGAAGAGGGGGGAAGCATCCCCCGGGAGGTCCTGGATCACGCCCTGGCCCTGCTCGAGGAGGAACCTGACAGGTCCATGACGGTGCTCGCCGACCGGTTGAACCGGCGGACCCCTTCGAATCCGCCGATCACGCGAAGTTCCCTCCGGCAAACGGCAATGGAACCGCCGGATTACCGACTCGCCGGCCTGCCAACTCGCTGACAGAGTCGCGGGCGCGAGCCCGCGAGCCCTGCAGGGACCGTTCGGCAATGCTCGGAACGTCTGCCGGCGTCGTCCCGTCGAAAAACGAACAACGGCGCCGCGGAAAACGGACGATATTTCACGGCCGGCGATGGACAGCCGTCGCCGCGCGCCCACAGCGGCCAGCCGGCAGCCGGTTGTCCGTACCCCGCGTATCGGGGCGGGCACGGGGGGCCTTCGGCCCCTTGGGGGCCGAAGGCGTAGCGCCCATGAAAACGGCCGGATCTTCGATCCGGCCGTTTTCATGGGCGCTGCGGGACTTGAACCCACGACCTCTACAATGTGAGTGTAGCGCTCTACCAGCTGAGCTAAGCGCCCTGGTACAAAACTAGATCGTGCCTTTCCGCCGCCTTGCTGTCAAGGGCATACCATCTTCTCCCGAAGGAGGTTACGCTGGACAAGGATACGATTTTGGTTTTCCCGCGCTTTTGCACGCGGCGCCGTGCGAGAGCCGGATGAAAAGGGGTCAAGTCGACGGTTGACGGATCTTCATAAGAACCTCTGCTTTTCT
>CAZDSO010000103.1:0-18470 GCA_964508045.1 uncultured Planctomycetia bacterium
AAGGGCGAATTCTTCCACCTGCTCTATCGATCGCTGTCGCGATCGCAAGAGCCCGTTTCATTCCAAATTCCTTATCGCTAGACTGGCATCATCGGTTCAGTGTCGTCTTTTTTCCGAAACACTTCAGAGGAGGGCTTGGGGGGGGGCAGCGTCCCCCACAGATGTAGAGGATGTGGAAAAATCCGCTCGTGCAGTGATACAGGGATTTTTTCACAGCCTCTCAGGTCGGATCGCGGACATCCTGTCCGCAGCACCTCCGCTCGCGTTGCTGCGCCACTCCGACTTCGTCTTCGTGGCTCACGACGAACGTCGGCTCGCGTTGCTGCGCCACTCCGCTTCGCTTCGTGGCTCACGACGAACGTCGGACCGCGCCCAATCAAAACAGCCACAGCGAGAAGGGCTCAAGCGGCCTCTCACTGCGTGGGGCGGGCCGCGCGGATGATCTCCTTCATCTCGCGGACGGCGCGCTCCATGCCGACCAGGACGGCGCGGGCGATGATGGAGTGGCCGATGGCGAGCTCGGTGATCGCGGGAAGCGCCGCGACGGGGCGGACGTTCCGCCAGGTCAGCCCGTGGCCGGCGTGCACGGCCAGGCCGAGGTCTTTCCGGGCCCGGGAGGACGCGTAGCGGATGCGGCGCAGGGCCTCGTCCCGCGGATCGCCTTTTGCGTTCGCGTACGCGCCGGTATGGAGCTCGACGGCGTCGGCGCCGGTGGAGGCAACGGCCTCGAGCTGGGAAGGCTCGGGATCGACGAAGAGGCTGACGCGGACGTCTTTCTCGTGAAAGGCGTCCACGGCGCCCCGGATCCGGCGCACCTGGGACGCGACGTCCAGCCCGCCCTCCGTGGTGAGTTCCTGCCGTTTTTCCGGGACGAAGGTGACGAGGTCGGGAACGGTCTCGAGAGCGATCCGGATGATCCCGGGGTCGAGACCCATCTCGAGATTGAGGGGGACCTGGACGGTGCGTCGCAGGATCTCGACGTCGCGGTCCTGGATGTGCCGGCGGTCCTCGCGCAGGTGGACGGTGATGCCGTCGGCGCCGCCGAGTTCCGCGAGGACGGCGGCGTGGACGGGGTCGGGCTCGATCGTGAGGCGGGCCTGCCGCACGGTGGCCACATGGTCGACGTTGACGGTGAGTTCGATGTCGCCGTTCATGGGCGCCTCCTGTGTCTTGGACCCGGCAGTGTATCGCAACGGGGGGGAGGCGGGAAGAGGAAGACAGCCACAGCGCGAATGGCTTGAAATTGGTCAGTGGTCAGTGGTCATCTGAAATCCCTACCCTGAAAAAAAGCGGAGCGGTCTTTCGACCGCTCCGCTGGCTTTGCAGGGATGTTTCCGGGATCAGGCCTCCTTCTTCCCGTCGTCGTCCTCCTCCTCGTCCTCGTCCTCCTTCTCCACGGTCTTGAGGTCTCCGGGAACGTGCTCGAGGACCTTTTCGAGGCCGGGGACCTGCCGGGCGGCCTTCTTGAGCGTCTCGAGGAGGCCCGCCTTGGAATCGACGTCGGCGAACCGGAGCATCTCCTTGAACATGGGCAACGCCGCCCCGGCCTGGAGGAAGGCCTCCACCACCTTGTTGGCGCCGAAGCCGGTGGCTTCGCCGGACTGCCCCTGGAAGCCGCCGACGTTGAGGACCTTGATGTCGGAGATCTTCTCGGCGGGCTTCATGGCCTCGCGCACGATGGCGGGGAAGATGTCGGCGAGTTCGACCAGGCCCTCCTTGAGGAGGACGTGCTTGTCGATGAGGTTCTTGGCCTCGATGAGCTTCCGCTCGCCGTCGGCCTTGGCCGTCATCTCGGCCAGCGTCGCCTGGGCGATCCGCTCCATGGCCACGGCCCGCATCTCGGCGGCCTTCTGCTCGGCGTCGGCCTGCTTCAGCGTCTCATAGGCGGCGGCGTCGGCCGCGATCTGCTGGTCGATCTGGTCCTTTTCCGACTCGGCCCGCTGGTGGATCAGCACGACCTCCTTCTGGCGGTCGGCCTCGGCCGTCTTCTCGACCGTGATGACGTTCTGGTTGGCGCGCTCGCGCTCGGCGACCGCCTCGAGCTCCTTGGCGTGCTCGAGCTCCCGCTCCTTCTCCTTCTGGATGATGCCGATCTCCTTCTCCCGCTTCGCCACCTCGATGGCCAGATCCTTCTGGATCTCGGCCTCTTCCCGCTCCCGCTGGCGGGCGACCAGGTAGGTCTCCTTGGCGATGTCCGCCTCGCGGACCCGCTGCTCCTTGGCGATCTCCGCCTCCTGCACCTGCTGGTCCTTCATGATCTCGGCCTCCCGGACGGCGCGGTCCTTCCCGATCTCCCGCTCCCGGACGGCCTGCTCCTGCTCGAACTTGAACTTCATCGTCTCGGCCTCGCGCTCGGCGCGGTAGACCTCGACCTCCTTGTACTGCTGGGCCGTGGCGTACTCCTGCTCCTTGTCGAGCTCGAGCTTCTCCTTCACCGCCTGGACATCCTGCTCCTTGATGGCCACCTCCGCCCGCCGCGCGATCTCGTTCTTCTCCTTGCGCGCGCGCTCCGTCGCGTCCGTGATGAGCTTCAACCCCTCGGCGTCGAACACGTTCTTCGGATCCAGCACGTCCTTGTCCGTCTGGTCCAGAAAGACGATGCTCACGGACTCGAGGTTCAGCCCGTTCTGGATCAGGTCGTTCATCAGGGCCTTCTGCACCTCGTCGGCGAACCCGTCCCGGTCCTCGTGCAGGTCGATCATCCGCTTCGTGGCCGCCACCGAACGCAACGCACCCACCAGCTTCGCCTCCACCAGCTCCTTCACCGACTCCGGCGAAAGCGACTTCTCCCCCAGCGAGCGGGCCGCCGTCAGGATCTGGTCCGAACGCGCCGGGACGCGGATGTAGAACTCGCAACGCACATCCACACGGAACTTGTCCTTGGTGATGAGCGCGTCCTTCGATTTGCGCTCCACCTCGAGACGCATGGTCTCCAGCGAGATCCATTTGTGCTCGTGCACCAGGGGAATGATGAATCCCCCCGCGTCCGCGAACACCTTCGCGCCCCCCATCCCCGTCCGCACGAAGGACTCGTCCGCCTTGGCCTTCTTGTAGAAGGCCTTCCAGGCGATGATCATGCTGACGAAGATGGCGACCAGGATGGCCACGATCACGACGATCGCCGTGGTGAAATCCGTCGCCAGAACCAGAAACGACATAACTCCCTCCTCTTCCACGAATCGGTCCCCTTCCCCTACTCCGCGTGGGGAGAAGCGGCCGAACACCGGAACATGTTTTTCTTGCCGTCGAACGAGACCAGAACCACCCGACCCCCCTTGGGCACCGGCGGTTCACCCTCCATCATCGTCCCGTGAACCGTGTGACCCTGGCCCGTCTTGTCGGTCACGTACACCCGACCGTACGAGGCGTCCGCCTTCACGCTCACCACCTCGCCCACCCGGCCCTCCAGATCCTTCATCCGGATGGCCTGCGGGCCCACCGTGGGTACGTAGGTGGCCAGCAACTCCGTCAGGCTCTTCGTGATGATCACCGCCACCGCCAGCGACAAGGGGATCGAAACCCCCATCTTCATCCACGGCTCGAAGAAGGAAAGATTCTCGATCACGAAGAAGTTGAAGATCACACCCGTGAGCCCGAAGCTGCAAAACAGCACCTCCAGGATCACCATGAAGGGCACCTTCCCCAGGTTGAAGAACGCCAGCAGGTCGAAGAACAGACCGTGCTCCACGCCCGCCTCCGCGTGGCCATCCACGTCCGCGTCGACATCCGCGTCCACGTCCGCGTCCACGTCGACGTCGACGTCCGCGTCCATGTCCACGTCCGCGTCCACGTCCACGCCTCCCGCGTCCACCTCCGCCCCCTGCCCCAGCCCCAGCAGCGTGTCGAGGTTGAACCCCACCACCTGCATGAGGATGATCACCAGGACGAACAGGACCGGGATCGTGAAGGCCGCGTTGTAGGCCTCGAAGAAACTCTGGATGAATTCCATCGCCTCCTCCTGTGCCCGGAAGTATACTCCGACGCCCTCCGGGCTCAAAGCTTTTCCCCTCGCCTCATGCCCGCCTTCCCCGAACAGGTCGCCGGACCGAAGGCTTTTCCCGCACCGGAAGGATAAGCAAGATCCGTGCCGTCGCGCCCCCCGCCGAAAACGGCCTTCCCCGGCCTCGCCCCGATCGCCCATCGGCGCATCCCGCCCCCGGCAGGGGCGAAACGCCCCTCTCAGAACCCCCCGAATGCGCGAAGAGAATCCGGGGAATCCCGAAAGGGGCGCCATTCGGGACTCTCCGCCACGGCGGGCTCCCCGATCTCGTGGCGCAACACCCCGCGCTCGTCCAGAAGGAAATGCTCCGTTGCCCCCCCCGCCTTCGGCGTGGCCCGGACCCGGACCCCCTCCTCCGTCGTCTCGACGGCGAAAAGATAGTCCTCGTCCCGGCACGTCGCCTCCTCCACCATCCCCGATTCCACCAGCCCCTCCAGGGAAGCGAAACGCTCGTACCCGAGGAAATGGAGCTGTTCGGCCTTGAAAATCCTTTCCATCTTGGTCGCGACGCGCCTGTGCATCGCGTCCTCCCGGATGGCGAAGTAGACCGGCACGCCGACCGCGACGAGCCCCCCGGCCGCCGCGAGGGACAGAACCCCCAGCACGATCGCCGCGACGGCGAACCCCACCCCCGAAAGCTCGTCCCGGCGGGACCGGATCCTCAACAGCGCCGCCACCCCGAGCGCCAGGGTCGGAAGACCCGCCAGCGGCCAGGTGAAAAGGATGGAAACGACGCTCGCCACCGCCAGCGCGCTCGTCTGCGGCCGCGGCCGGTACAGGTCCGGAATCCGGGACGCATCCCGCTGCTGGACCAGACGAGCCTGCCCGGGGCTCGGAATCCCGAGGCGTTGCCGGTCCTCCCGCGCCAGGCAGAGCGGGCACAGCCGGCGATTTCCCTCGGTCCGAAGCGCGCCGGCGCGAAACGCCCCCTGGCACCCGTCGCACAGGACCTTCCTGTCCGGATCCGCCGGGGCGCCGCAGGACGGGCACCACGCCTCGGCGTCGCCGATCTCGTCTCCGCAATGCGGACACTCCATGGCCGTCTCCTCAGAGCCTGTGAAAGAATTCGCCGGATTCATTCGTTTCGGCCGATCGGGAATTCCATCTCAACGGCAAGGGCGAATTCTTCCACCTGCAGGATACACCCCGAAGTCCCATGAACGATGCTTTTTTGTCCGGCAACGAATCAGGATGACCGGGTCATGAAGATGTCCGATGGCCACACGCATACCGCGGCTTTCCTCGCGCAAAGACGCAAAGCGAAGCCCTGAAGCCAGGCGTCAGCCTCTGCTTCAGGGAACGCAGAGGGGCTTGGGGTTGGGTGGCTGGGAAACCGGGTGGTTGGGTACAAGGGGGCGCCGCTCAAATCCACAATCTACAATCTCCAATCCCTACTCGTTCTCGCTCCTCTGGCTAAAATCTGAAATCTGTATCCGGCGACCGCGCGAACGGCCCCCGCTACGCCCTAGCGCGAATCGATCCGGACTGGTAGAATGACCTCCATGACCCCGGGATCGAACATGAACGCACGGCGCGCTTTCGGCGCCGTCTTCCTCCTCCTGGCCGCGCTCGCTTCCGGCGCGCCCGCCTCGCGCGCCGGGGAGGCTTCGGACGAGATCCGCCTCAACCGCTCCCGGACGCTCGCCGACCTCCTGGCCGTCCTGACCCATCCCGAGCCGGGCGCCACGCCCGAAAGCCAGAGCGATCTCATCGATCACATCAAGAAGACCATCGAGGAGACCGGCACCTGCTTCTTCCGCAACGCTGCGGGGCGCCCCCGCGAGGTCCGGCGCGAGCTGCTCGCGCGGTTCCACGGCCTTCCCGCCGAGGTGCGCGAGGCCTACCGCCACCGCGTCGACCCGGCCGCGCGCCTCCTCTGGGCCCGGGGCCGCGCCGGAAACGCCGCGCCCCTGCAGGAAATCCTGGACCGCTATCCCCTCTCCTCCTTCGCCCCCGCCGCCTCCCGCCTCCTCGCCCGGAAAGCCGCCGAGGCGGGAGACTGGGACCGGGCGCTCATCCTCCTCCGCGACGCCACCCCTCCCGGACGGGCCCCCGCCCCCGGAGACGCCCTGCTCGCTTCCTTCTGCCAGCGGAAACGGGGCCTGGTCCGCCGGGCCGAGGCCCTCGCCCGCGAAGCGGAAGAACGCCTCCCTCCCCCCGCGCCGGCGAAACGCCTCGCGACGAAGCTCCTCGCCCCCCCTCCGGCATCCACGCCGGAGGTCCCGGAGGCCGGAGGCTTCACCCCCGGCCCCCGAAGGCGCTTCCCCCTGGGGCCGCTCGCCTTTCCCCCGGCCCGGCGCGCCCGGCTTCGCCGGCGCGGCCTCTCCCCGCCCCCGACGGGATTCTCCCTGCGCCGCGACGGGACCCTCTTCCTCGCGACGCCCGCCGGCGTCCGGGCCCTCGACGCCGCCTCCGGCGAATTGCAGTGGGCCTTCCCCGACACCCCCCGCGCCTTCGCTTCCGGCCGGCGCCGCGGAAGCGCCGCGCGCCCCGTCCTCCAGAACGGGCGCCTCGCCGTCTCCTTCGGCTCCTTTCTCGCCGTCTTCGACGCCGGGACGGGAAAGCTGCTCTGGCACTTCGGCCGATCCGAAATCGTTCCCGTCCCCCCCGGGGCGCCTCCCGCCGGGGAGGAGGGCCTTCCCCTTCCGGACGTCCTCTCCGCCCCCGTCCCGTTCCGGGGCGACTGGCTCGTCGCCATGACCGCCGGCCGGGGCGCCTCGGAAGCCTTCCTCCTGCGCTTCGCCCCCGGGGGATCGCTTCGCTGGCGCCTCTTTCTCGCTTCCGGCCCTTCGGCCCGGCGCTTCCGCTTCTCGCCCCGGCCCGCGATGACCGCGGCGGGCGGGGTCGCCTACGTCGCCTCCGGTCTCGGGACGCTGTTCGCCGTCCGGGCCGACGGCCCCCGGTTCCTCTGGGCCCGGCTCCACGAGAGGTTCTCCAGAGACCTGCAGGAGATCCACGACCGCCGGGGACGCCTGCCCCGGAGCCTCGCCCCCGTCTACGCCTCCCCGCTCGTCTACCTGCCGGCCCAGGACGCCGGGCGCCTCTTCGCCCTGGACGGCCTGAACGGGGAGACCGCCTGGACGTTCGAGCTGCCCCCCGGCGCGATTCTCGCCGGCGTCCAGGGGGACCGCCTCTTCCTCCGCGGGCCGGAGGCGATCCTGGCCCTGGATCGCTGGGGGGGGCGCCTCGCCTGGCGCGCCGGCGTGCCCGGATCGGAGGGGACGGGCACGCCCGCCCTGACGGCGGGACGGATCCACGTGCCCGGAGACGGCGGCCTGTACAGCTTCGAGGCGACCACGGGGAAACGGGCGGCCTTGCTGGAACTCCCCCGGGCGCGCGAAGGGCCCTGGAACCTCTCGGCCTTTTCGGGGGGGATGCTCGCGGCGGGATTCGAGGAGACGATCGAACTGCGGGACGTCTCGTCGCCCCGCCTCGACCCGCCGGGCCGCGCCCTCGCCCTGCTCTCGGAAGACCGCGCGGCGGAGGCGCGCGCGCTCCTGCTCGAGGCGGACGGAACGCCCCGTTCCCGGGCGGAACCGGCGGTGCTGGAAGCGGGGGCGGTGCGCGCGGCCCGGCGGGGAGACCTGGCCTCGGCGCGCGCCTTCCTGCGCGCCCTTTTGGAAACCGGCGGGCAGGAATCCGAGGCGGCCTGCAGGGCGCTGATCGCGGTCGGGCGTGCGGAAGCCGGCGCCGGGGATGCGGCCGGCGCGCTCGGGCGTTTTCGCGACGTCTTCGATCACGCAAAGGGCGTGATCACGCCGGGAGGGGACGGCTTCCTGCCGGCCGCGACGGTCGCGCTGGCGGAATTCGGGAAACGCGCCGGGGAGGCTGCTTCCCTCTCGATCCTGGACGCGTCGGGAAGGCAGCTCCTGGCCTTGTCCGGGGAAGACGCGCTTCCCTGCGCCCCTTCCTTTCCCGGATCGGCGTATCCGCTCTCCCCTGCGCCGGTGGAGGCGCTCCGCAGGCGATCGCGTCCCGGCGGCGTGCCCGAGCAGCGGATCGCGCTGTGGAACCGGGGCGTTTCCGGGGGCGCGGACGCGGCGGGGGATCTCCGCGCCCTCGCGGCGATGCTTCGCGCCGTGAGCCCGGACGACGCGGATCGCGTCCGGGGCCGCCTTCCCGACGGGGGGCGGGCTTTTTCGGGACGCTTCCCGCGGCTCTGGGGATGGCCGCTGACGCGTCTGAGGCACGAACCCGCCTCCGCGGGACCGCTCTTCCGCCTGGACGTTGCCGGGCGCCCGGGCGCGGGGGTTCCCGGGGAGCTCTACGGCGGGGGGCGCGACTTCATCGAGCGCATCGACCCGCAGCTCGGGTCCACGCTCTGGCGTCGCTACCTCGGGAGCTGGGTCCGGGAAGCGGTCCGGGTGGGGGACGCGCTCGTGGTGGGATGCGGCAACGCCGTGACGGCTCTCGATCCGGGAACGGGCGAGGCCTTGTGGACCTCCCCGGTGTTCGTCTCGGAGGTGGGCGCGGGGATCCACGGGGAGGGCGGTCAGTACCGGATGGTGCCGGGGCGTTCCTGCGCGGCGGTCGTCTTCCGGACGGGCAAGGCGGTCGGTTTCAACGCGTCCACGGGCCAGCGCGCGTGGGAGGCGCGCCTTCGGGGGGCAGGATACGCGGCGGTGATCCAGGATCCGGAAGGGGGGCGCGTGTGGGTGTTCCATCCGGCGGGCACGGCGACGGCCCTGGACCCGGACGGCGGGTCGCTGGCGGTGGAGAAAGAGCCTCCCGGGGGGTCGGTGGTGGACACGGGCGGGGGGACGGCGGTGTTTCTTTCCGTCGCGGGAAGGGAGACGCGCGTACGTCTCGTGGAGGCGGAGGGGTGCAGGACGCGCTGGGAGGCGACCGTTTCGGGGACGTACGGCACGATCCTCGGGGGGGCGCCGGACGGGGTTCTCGTGCTCGTTCCGCGTCGCGGCGCCTCGCGTGCGTCGTCGATCCTGGGTCTCGACGCGTCCGACGGCCGCGTGCGCTGGCGCCTGCCGGGGGGGAGGGGGAGGCGTGCGGTGGAGGCGGGAAGCGGGCTCATGATCCTGGAGGCGCCGGGGTCCCGCCTGGAGGGGTTCGATGCGGCGACGGGCGCGAGGCTCTGGAGCGCGCGCGTCGAGGAGTTTCCTCCGGCGGGGGGGGCGGTGGCCCTGTCGCCGTTCACGCTGGCGTGGGGGACGCCCTCGGGGGCGTTGTGTTTTCTCGACGCCCGGACCGGTTCGGGTCTGGGTCGCAAGGGATCGTGGTTGGGGGCGATCTCGCAGCTGTCGTGGCTGGGCCCGCGATGCCTTCTGGTCACGGGGGCGCGGGGGACGGCGTTGTTCGGGGCGCCTCCGCGCCCGGAGGATTTTCTTCCGCTGGTGGAGGGGAAGGGCGGGTGGAGGAACGCGTTGCGGGAGCAGGCCTGTTTCCTGGCGCGGGGCCGTCCGTGGGCGGGGGTGCGTTCGCTGGCGCGCGCGCTGGATGCGCGGGACCGGCTGGACATCGGTCCGTCCGACACGGCACATCGGATACTGGTGGGTGCGGTGGAGGGGGCTTCGTTTCATTCGCGGCCGTCTCTCGCGGCGCCGCGTTTCGCCGAGCCGCCGTTGCCGGACGGGGTGCTGGAGGAAGCGTGGTCGTCGTCGTGCGCGGTGGACCTGCGGGTCTCGTCCCTGCGTTTCTTGCCGGGGGGCTCCTTGAACCACCGCTGGACGGGGGAGTCGGATCTCTCGGCGACGGTGTATGCGGGGTGGGACGAATCCTTCTTCTACGTGGCGGTGGAGGTGAGGGACGACCATCCTCGATGGGGACACGACCCGCACCGCTCGACGTGGACGGGCGACGTGATTTTTTTCGCGCTGGATCGCATGGGGAACGGGGGATTTCGTCGCGACCATCGCGACGACACGATCCGGTGGGTGTTCTGGCCGAAGGATCCCGGGGGAGGCGGGGGACGGGAGAACGAGAGGGAAAAGAAGGAGCGGCGACGGCGCGGGGCGAAGCCTCGTCCGGGGGGGCCGGGGTTCGTGATGGAGCTGGCCTTTTCCTGGGAGGAGGATTTCAACGAGCCCTTGCGGATGAACGGCCTGCGGGCGCACCAGATCGTTCCGGCGCCGGGGAAGTCTTTCGGATTCAATCTTCTCCTGCTGGACGACGACGGGGACGGTCCGGAGCACTACCTGGCGCTGGCGCCGGGGCTTCCGCTGGTGCGCAGCCGCTCGCGTTCCTTCGTGGCGGACGTGTGGCCGGCGTTGTGGTCGAAGGTGGTGCTGGAATGATGGAATTGCGGATTCTGTGCGCACCCTGCACGACCTCTTTGCGTCTTGACGCTTCACGGGGAGACGCCTACAATCTTCACGCACGGCGGGGTACCCACCCTGCGGCGCTTGTCATCGAGTCTGAACGGGCATCGAAGTACGCTTCTGGACAGGGAGGGAGACGATGAAGAAGGTGTTGATCGTGGTCATCTGCGCAGTGGTGATCGTGGGCGCCGTGGTCGCCATGCAGATGTACAAGAAGCAGAAGGCGGCACAGCAGGTCGAGGAACTGAGCAAGTTCGAGATCCCGGAAGAGGGATTCGAGGTGTTCCTGAACAAGGACCGGCTCAAGTGGAAGAACCCGGATGCGAAGAGGGACGACCGGGAAAACGAGCCGGCGCCGCTGTACCACCTGGCGATCCAGAAGAAGGACATCCTTCCCAACATGGCGGAGATCATCAAGGACGGGGCGAAGGAGGACAACATCCGCTGCGCCGCCGTGATCGTCGTGGCGCACACGAAGGAGAAGGAGGGGGTCGATCCCCTGATCGAGGCGCTGAAGGCGAAGGACGGACGGCTGGGGGAATGCGCTTCCGTCATGCTCCAGCTCATGAAGTGGGAATCCGTGCCCGAAAAGATCGGAGAGGTGATCAAGAGCGCCGGCGACGAGAAGGTCAAGATGAACGCCATCCATGCCCTCACCCACTGGATCATCGAGGACCGGAAGACGAACAAGACGGTGATGGATCTGGTGGTCAAGAACCTGGACACGGAGGACAAGGAGATCCTCCTGATGCTGCTCGGGAAGGGCACGACGGCGGACAAGAAAAAGGGCCTGAACCGCCTGCAGTTCTCCTTTTCCATGGAGGAGGGGGCCAAGGACGTCGGGGACGAACTCATCGCGAAGCTCCTGCCCATGGTGACGCACGAGGACGAGGAGATCGCGAAGGCCGCCGCTTCCGCCCTCGAGGTCCAGTTCTCCTTCGTGGGGGACGCCAAGAAGGTCGAAATGATCGAGGAACTCGCCCCCCTCGCCCAGGCGGACAAGCCGAAGTACGTGCGCGTCAACGGCGTGAAACTCCTCTCCAAGCTGAACCGGGAACTCGCCCAGAACGTCGCCACGATCTCCATGTGCAATCTCGATCCCCTCATCACCGTTCTCGACGCGGACGACCCGGATCTCCTGAATCCGGTGCTGGACACGATGGAGACGTGCGGGACGAAACGCGCCCACCGCAAGGCCGTCCAGAGCTTCCAGGAGCGGATCGAGGACGAGGCCCTCGAGAAGCGGGCCGCCGAGGTCGTGGAGAAGATCGCCGAACGAGAGCAGGAGGGGGGATAGACGCCCTCGCGACAGGCCGTTTTCCCGTCCGGGCCATGCACGATTCCCGTCCCAGGATGACGCGTCGCGGATGGACTGCCGCCCTTCTCTTCCTCGCCGCCCTCGCCCTCCTGCTTCCGCCGCCGCTCGGGGCCGCCGAACGGACGACGGAAACCGAGGAGATCGAGCCCTCCCCCCCCCTCGAACGCTTCGTGGGCTTCGGCATCGGATGGCAGACCCCCCTGGCTTCCCCGGGCCAGCCCATCCCCATCTGGGCGATCCTGGCGAACGCCGACGGGCTGGCCGGCGAGGGAACGCGCCTCCGCCTCACCGTGCAGACCACCACCCTCTCCGTCCTGGCCGAAGTCCCCCTCGCCCCCCGCCTCTTCGCCGGCCTCCGCGGCGGCGGAACCACCATCAGCGGAGAATGCGCCCCCTACCGCTACGAGGAAGGCGAGCGTATCAAGGACCTCGAGATCGCCAGCAGCTGCGCCGGCGCGGAGCTCACCGCCGGCCTGGAACCCGCCGACGGCCTGCGCGTGCGCGCCTTCGCCGGCGGAAAACGGATCTGGTTCGCCCGCGTGGAAGAGACCGCTCCCGGACTCGTCAAACCCGCCGAGCACACCCGGATCGCCTTCGGCGTGGAGGGAAGCGCCGACTTTCTCGAGCACTACCTGGACTGGCAGGTGCAAGAGGGCTTCGAGGCCTCCTTCTGCGCGGCGTACCGGATTCGCGACGTCTGGCGCTCCTGGGGACTTCCCTCGAAACCGCAAACCCGGCCCGGCCGCCACAAGGAGGGAGCCCGCGCCTCCTTCGCCTGCGGATGGGCCGAGCGGCTCCTCGTCCACCACAACCTCCGCCTCGCGCTGGAAGGCGGCGTCGCCTGGGACGCCGACGTCCTCTCCTCGTTCCATCTGGGCAGTACGGTGGGCACGCCCTCGTTGCCCGGCGCCTATTACGGGGAGATTGCGGCGGACCGGTACCTCTTTTGCCAGGCGCGCTACGGCCTGAACCTCTGGACCGGGGCGCGGGGCTGGGTCACGGTCAAGGCGGGAGGCTTCCGCGAAACGGGCGGCCCGACGCGCGGGGCCCTCGGCGTCTCCGTGGGCGTCACCCAGAAGATCTTCTTCGGCATGCCCCTGACCGTGGAGTACGGCTTCTGCCCCACGGTGGACCGCAAGACCGGCTGCGGCGGCCACGAGGTGAGCGTGCTGCTCGTGGGCGCCGTGATGCTGGACGAGTTGCTCGGGGAGACGGGGGACGGCTGACCGTCTTCAGGGGGACTTCCCGTCCCTGTTCCTCATGTCGTCTCCCCCGCCGGCCGCGTCGAAGGCCTCGAGGAGGGCGTCGGCCTCGGCGAGCATC
This sequence comes from uncultured Planctomycetia bacterium, assembly GCA_964508045.1. GTDB lineage: Bacteria > Planctomycetota > JAKEIC01 > JAKEIC01 > CAZDSO01 > CAZDSO01. The sequence goes on from CAZDSO010000103.1 coordinate 12,914, forward strand.
GCCTTTCTCTCCCCCGGATCGGCGTCGTCCCGTCCGGCGAGGTGGAGGAGGCCGTGAAGGGCCAGAAGGTCGGCTTCCCGCTGGAAGGGATGCCCCAGATCCCGGGCCTGGTCTTCGGCCGTGGCGGCGGAGAGGACGATCTCCCCGATCTCGGGATCCGGATCGGGCACGCGGTCGTCCTCGAGCGGGAAGGCCATGACGTCGGTGGGCCCCTCGCGTCCCAGGAACCGCCGGTTCAATTCGATGATCGTCTCGTCGTCGACGACGGCGAGGGAGATCGAGCCCGTCATCCCCAGGCGGCCCATGGCGAAGGCAAGCAGATCGACGAGCCGGTTCCCGTCCACGGGCAGGGTCTGCCGGTTGGCGAATCGTACGGATTGCATTCTGAAATCCGTGTCCGTCGACAGCGCGAACGTCTCCTACTGGGCTTTCCGGATCTCGCTGTCGGGATAGGCGATGCGGCCGTGGAAGATCCCGGCCAGCACGCGCAGGAAGGTGTCTTCCACGGTCTTGAGTTCCAGGAAGGTCAGGGTGCTCTCGTCGAGCTGGTCGTCCATGAGCTTCTTGGTGACGATGTTGTGGACCATGCCCTCGAGGCGCGCGGGGGTGGGATCGGAGAGGCTCCGGGAGGCGGCTTCCACGGAATCGGCGAGGGAGACGATGGCGGTCTCCTTGGTCTGGGGCTTGGGGCCGAGGTGGCGGAAGTAGTCCTGGCGGACCTTGAAGCGTCCGGCGCTCTGTTCGAGGGCCTCGCGGTAGAAGTACTCGATGACGGAGGTGCCGTGGTGCTGGGGGATGAAGTCGATGATGGCGGGAGGGAGGTTGTAGTCCTTGGCCATCTCGATGCCGTCCTTGGTGTGGGCGATGATGATGAGGGTGCTCATGGTGGGGGAGAGGCGCCCGTGGTGCGAGCCCTTGTGGCTCTCGTTCTCGGTGAAGTACTCGGGCTTGTTGATCTTGCCGACGTCGTGGAAGTAGCCGCCGACGCGGGCCAGGAGGGAGTTGGCGCCGATGGCCTCGGAAGCGGCCTCGGCCAGCGTCCCCGTGATGAAGGAGTGATGGTAGGTGCCCGGGGCCTCCAGGAGAAGCCGGCGGAGAAGGGGGTGGTTGTGGTCGGAGAGCTCGATCAGGCTGATGTCGGTCGTGACGTCGAAGAAGTACTCGATGAAGGGGAGGGCTCCCGAGACGAGGAAGCCCATCATGAGGCCGGAGGCCAGGCCCCACAGGGGGTCGACCAGCACGTCCCCCACGGAGGCGAGATCGCGGTACGTTGCGCCGTGCATGGCCTCCGAGGCCAGAATCATCACGGCCAGGACCAGCCCCACGCCCGCGCCCACCTTGATCAGCTTCGAGCGGTCCCGGATGCGGCCCACGGTGAGGGCGGCCGTCACGGACCCCCCGAGGAGCACCACCAGGATCCGGAACACCCCCGGTTCCGGGGCCTCCCACACGGGGAACCCTTCGGGGGAAAACGACACCGACGTGAACTCCAGCACCAGGGCGACGCACACGCCGAGATAGGCGGCGGCCATGAGTCCGAACTGCTGGTTGAACACGATCGTCAGGGTGAGGATCGTGAAGGCCATGGGGATGAGGTAACACAGGTTGACGGGAAGCTCCTGCGACGACCCCCCGCCGCTCATCAGCCGCGCCGCGAGCAGCGTCCCCAGGACCAGCACGCCCACCAGCACGAACCGCTTCACCGAGGCCACCACCTCCCGGTGGAACCGCACCGTGTAGATCCAGAACGCCCAGTTCAAGAGGATCAGGACCAGCGCGCTTCCCGCGACGCCGTGCCATCCCAGCTTCCAGAAGCCGGGGGGGCGGAACAGGTGGTTCATGTGGACCACGAGCAGGGAAGCCAGGGTCAGCACGGCGAACATGGCGAGCTTGAGCCGCTTCTGCTTCAGGGGAGGAGGCTGGAGACGGAAAGTCTGCCCCGGGAATTTCCCCTTCTCCACGGGAACGCGCTTCAAGCGCCGGCGCTTGCCGAAAACGGCCACGGGTACCTCTTCTCACGAGAACCCTGCATTATACAACGGATCCCTGCGATCTTCGCGTCCTGGCGAGAGAAAAGCCGCGGCACGAATACGCGACGACGATTCCCAGGGCCAACCCTGAGCCACATCGAAGGGTTGGGATGGGAGACTGTGGATTGTGGATTGTGGAAACCCCTCAATCCCCCAACCACCCAGCTTCCCATCCCTCCCCCTTCCGGTCCGCTTGCCTATTCCCCCTCCCCCTCCGCCCCGGGCGGCTCCGTCTCCTCCTCCCCGGCCTCGTTCTCGGCCAGGCGGTAGGCGTCGACGATGTCCCGGACCAGCCGGTGGCGGACGATGTCCTCGTCGGTGAGGCGGACGGTGGCGATGCCCTCGACGTCCGCGAGGGTCTCCAGGGCGTGGACGAGGCCGGAGGTCCGGCTCGGGGGGAGGTCGATCTGCGTGATGTCGCCGGTGACGATGGCCTTGGAACGGGCCCCGAGCCGCGTGAGGAACATCTTCATCTGCTTGATCGTGGTGTTCTGGGCCTCGTCGAGGATGATGAAGCCCTCGTTGAGGGTGCGCCCCCGCATGAAGGCCAGCGGCACGACCTCGAAGGTCTCCCCCTCGAGATACCGCCGGATCTCGCTGGGCGGGAGGAAGTCGGCGAGCGCGTCGTAGAGGGGGCGCAGGTAGGGGTTCACCTTGGCCTGGAAGTCGCCGGGAAGGAAGCCCAGCTTCTCGCCGGCTTCCACGGCGGGCCGGGTCAGGACGAGCCGCCGGCGCACGCCCTGTCTCATCTCCCGGATGCCGGCGGCCACGGCCAGGTAGGTCTTCCCCGTGCCGGCGGGGCCGTACACGAAGACGATGTCGTGGTCCCGGATGGCGTCCAGGTATTCCCGCTGGCCGGGGGAGCGGGGTTTCACGGAGCGGTGGAGGGCCTGGACGGCGAAGGGTTCCCCGTTCTCGCGGGGGGCGGGACGGTCGCCCCGGAGCAGCGCTTCCACGTCCTCCTCGTCGGGGATTTCCCCGGCCCGGATCCGCTCGAGCATCGCCTCGAGGACGGCCTGGCACGTCGAGACGTTCTCGTCGTCGCCGAGGATCCGCACGCGTCCTTCGCGGAGGACGACCTTGACGTCCAGGGCGCCGCAGATCCGTTTCAGGTGCCGGTCCTGCCGGCCGAAGAGGGCCAGCGCCTCCGCCCCGGAGGTCACGTCGATCTGTCGTTCCGCCATCGCATCACCGAAAGAGGAGCACGAGAAACCAGGCCGCCGGCCCGCTGAACAGGAGGCCGTCGATGAGATCGAGAACGCCCCCGAACTCCGGGACGAGGGCCCCGGAATCCTTGGCGTGGACGGACCGCTTCAGCAGCGACTCGAAGAGGTCGCCGGTCTGGGAGAGGACCCCCACGGTCACGCCGAAGGCGAGGGCGAAGGGGACGGCGGGGAGGAAACGGAGGGCCGGGATCGCCGGGCAGAAGAGCAGGGCGAAGCCGATCGAGGCGAGCAGGCCGCCGAGGGAGCCCTCCAGCGTCTTGTTGGGGCTGATCGGCGGCGCCAGGCGCCGCTTCCCCACGAGGCTTCCGGTGAAGAAGGCCGCGATGTCCCCGATCTTGGAGGTGCCGAGGAAGAGGAGGGTCAGCCACAGCCCCGCGGTCCCGGGAAGGTCCGGGTCGTTTCTCAACTGGAAGGTGAAGCTCAAGAGGAAGCCGACGTAGAACAGGCCGAAGATCGTGACGGAAAGGTCCTCGATCACGGTGGCCCGGCCGGCGCGGCGCAGAAGCGCCAGCAGGGCGAGGAGGAACAGGACCCCGAGGCAGAACGCGACGGTGACGGGCATCCCTTCGCCCGGGGCGATCTCGGCGTCCAGCCACTGGGCCACGAAGAGCAACCCCCCCGCGGCCGCCCCCGTGACCTTCCAGGGCCTGAGCCCCTTGCGCTCGCAGAGGGCATAGACCTCCCAGCAACCCAGCCCCCCGGTCGCCACCAAGGCCAGCGTGGAAGCGACGTTTTTTCCGGAAAGGAAATCGAGAAGGAATACGCCCGCCAGGCCCAGGATCATCCCGAGCCCGTAGCCGACCCTGAGCAGCGTTGCCTTGCCCGTTCCTTCAGCCAAGGCCGTCGCACCTTTCCTGGACACGAAGCGTCCTTCACCATCCCCGTCACTTCATTTCGATGATCTGGCTCCGCTCCGGGCCGACGGAAACGAAGCCCACCCGGGCGCCCAGCACCGCCTCCAGCCTTTGCAGGTACCCCCGGCACGTCTCCGGCAGGTCCTCGAAGGACCCGGCGTTCCCGATCTCCTCGCCCCACCCCGGGTGCGATTCCAGGACGGGTTCGACCCTGGACAGGACCGAAGGACGGGCGTCGAATCCTTCCAGGCGCTCGCCGTCCACCTTGTAGCCCGTGCAGATGCGGATCTCCTCGAGACCGCTGAGCACGTCCAGCTTGGTGATGCCCAGCGTGTCCACCCCGTTCAGCCGCACGGCGTAGCGTCCCGCCACCGCGTCCAGCCAGCCGCACCGCCGGGGCCGGCCCGTCGTGGAACCGAATTCCGCACCCTTGTCGCGGAGACGGTCCCCCTGGTCGCCCTCGAGCTCCGTGGGGAACGCCCCCTTCCCCACCCGCGTCATGTAGGCCTTGGTCACCCCGATCACCGACCGAATGTGCCGCGGCGCCACCCCCGCCCCGTGGAACACCCCCCCCACCGTCGTGTTGGAGGACGTCACGAACGGGTAGGTCCCGAGATCGAGATCCAGCAACGTTCCCTGGGCGCCCTCGAACAGCACCTCGCGCCCCGACTCCAGCAAGCGGTTCACCTCGTCCACCGTGTCGCAGATATACGGGGCCAGCGCGGGGCCGTGCGTCTCCCGGAAGGCGAGCAGGGCCTCGAGATCCAGATCCGCCGTCATCTCCTCCCCGAGAACGCGCCGCTTCGCCTCCACCAGCGGACCCGCCTTGGCTTCCCACAGCGGCGGGTCCAGGAGATCGCCCGCCCGGAGTCCGATGCGGGCGGCCTTGTCCTCGTACCCCGGCCCGATGCCCCGCCCCGTCGTCCCGATCTTGCCCGCCCCCCGTCGGCGTTCCAGCCACCGGTCCTGGAAACGGTGCTGGGGGAGGATCAGGTGGGTCCGGTAGTCGATCTTGAGACGCCCCTCCACCTCGAGGCCCTCGGACCGCACGACGTCCACCTCCTCGGCCAGCGTGACGGGATCCAGGACCAGGCCGGGGCCGATGATACAGGTCTTGCCCGGATGGAGGATGCCGGAGGGCAGGTGGTGCAGGATGAACTTCTTGGGCCCGATCACGACCGTGTGCCCGGCGTTCCCGCCCCCCTGGAAACGGGCCACGGCGTCGACCGCGCCCGTCAGATGGTCGATCACCTTGCCCTTTCCCTCGTCGCCCCACTGCAAGCCGATGAGCACGGTTCCCGGCATGGTCTTCTCCTGCAAAGTCCGTCGGCGGATTCCGGGAAAATACGGAGGTACGGTACGACGAAGCCCCCGCGACCGTCAAGCCCGGGCCGAGCGTTTCGCGGTGTACGTAGGTCATGTCCCTCCCTTCCTTTTCGTAGCTCAC
>CAZDSO010000104.1:0-18464 GCA_964508045.1 uncultured Planctomycetia bacterium
GTTGGCGTCCGGCCGCTCGTCCTTGAGCTTCGCCCCGGCCCTCGTCTCCGCCTCCGCGGTCTCCGGAAACATGATCTTCGAGATCGCGAGCGCGGCGGGCGCGCTCATGATGCTCGCGGTCACGAGGTGGCCGGCGATGCCCGGGATGTCCTTGAGGAACCCGATGTACGCGGCCATGACCCCCCCGGCCACGGTGGCGAATCCCCCCGTCATCACGGCGTGCAGCTCGCTCTTGGTCATGCCCGCCACGTAGGGCTTGACCACCAGCGGCGCTTCCGTCTGCCCCACGAAGATGTTCGCCGAGGCCGAGAGCGTCTCGGCCCCCGAGGTCCCCATGGTCTTCTGCATCACGAAGGCGAAGGCCTTCACGACCCACTGCATGACGCCGAGATGGTAGAGGACGGTCATGAGGCTCGAGAAGAAGATGATCGTGGGCAGGACCCAGAAGGTGAAGGTCTTGAGGATGGGCGAGATCGTCCCCACCACGAAGCGGTCGTAGAAACCGGACTCGTCGCCGGGGTAGAACTTGCTCTTCACCACCTCGATCTCGTTCGCGGTGAACCCGGCCCGCTCCAGGGCCGCCTCGTCGAAGGGCCCGAAGCCCTGCGGCGCGAGGGGTTCGTCCCGCTCGGCGTTCCACGCCACGACCTTGTCCACCACCGCCGGGGGGACCTTCCTCGCCTTCGCGTCCTTGCGCAGGGCGTCCTCCGGCTGGTTGATGTTCACCAGCTTGTCGGGAAGGTAGACGGCCCGGTGGGGCGCCGAGGCCGTCATGACGAAGGTGGCTCCCTCCTCGCTGAAGGAGAGGAGCTTCTTCACGGCGCCGTCCACCACGTCGAAGAAGAAGCCGCTCAGCTGGGGGCTGAGGACGATCAGCCCGAACAGGCACTGGAGGCCGATGCCCCACAGAACGGGCCGCCACTTCACGGCCTTGCGATTCACCGACAGGACCCACGCCGTCGCCACCATGACGAAGATGCCGGTGACGGAGAGAAGCCGGTAGAGGAGGCCGGCGCTCTCCCCTCTTTTCGCGTCCCCGCCGCTTCCATCCCCCGCCCAGGCCACCGCCACCAGAACGGCCACAAGCACCACGGCCGCGAGAAGAACGATCCGACCCCGGAACAGGCTGCCGATCCTCTGCATGTGACACTCCCAAAGAGGGTCCCGGGATCTTAGGCGGGACGGCGGGGAGGGTCAACCGCGCGGCTGGGGGCCACGTTCGAAAATCGATTGTGGATTGTAGATGGGTGATCCGCGACCGGGGGCGAAAGCGTCTCTGCGAGAGGGATGCCGTGGCTCTTTCTCAAGGCCGCTCCCGCCGCCCCGCATGAAGCCGGGACGACTCGAAGAACATCAGGATGTTCAGCACGAACAACAGCGCGGCCCCCCCGATCACGACCGCCACGGCCTTCACCGTACGGGTCCTGAAGTCCTCGAGCCGCGCCCGGTCTCGAAGCAAGGCGTCCCGGCGCGCCTCGAGCCCGCGCCGGGCCTCGCTTCCCTTCGACGCGTCGCGGTAGTCGAGGTCGAACTCCAGATCCCGGATCTCGCGCGTCAAGCGCAGCTCGTCCTCCTTGAAGGCGCGCCCGGACGCCGACATGTCCCGCACGGCCACAAAGGCCTGGCCTAGGGCCACCGCCATCGCGGCGAGACAGACGATCCGCTTGATCCCCGTCCAGAGACCCCGCCCGATGACCACCGGAAAGGAGGTCAGCGCGCAGAGGAAGAAGACGCCGGACAGGGCCAGAAGGCTCGCGTGGGGGCGCCCCCGAAGGCCCAGGGACACCGCCGAGAGCAGCGTGACGACGAACAAAAGAAGTTCCGCACCGAACAAGACAGCGAGGGTGCCCGAGACGTTCGGCAGGACGCCGGGCTTGTCCTTGCGGGGGTCTTTCCCGTGGATCATGTCGGCCGTATCCAGGAGAGACCCTCCACGTGCCTGAAATGATCGTCGAAACTGACCAGATCCGCCCCCGTTTCGAGCGCCTGAGCAGCGATCCACATGTCGTTGGTGGGGATGGGCGTTCCCTTCCGGCGGAGGACATGATGGACGACAGCGAACCGCCGCGCCGTGTCGAAAGAAACAGGAAGCAAGGAAACGTAAGGGCTTTCGAGAAAGGCCTCCAGCTCCTTCACGTTTTTCTGGAAAAACCTCCCGCCCACGAAGCCGGACAGGAGTTCCCCGGCCACGACCACGGAAAGATGTACGGACTCGGATCGGTTCATCAATTCTCGGACGGCCCTGTTCCCCCGCTTCCACATGGAATAAGCCGAGGTATCGAGAAGAATCCTCACGTCCACAGATCCTCGTCCAGTTTCTCGAAGTGGCCGACCGCCTGCTCGAATTCTTGCGCCTCCGCTTCCGACCACGTTCCCCCCAGCGCATCGAGCGTATTTCCGACCGTGTTTCCTTCCTCTCGGTGGGCGCTTAATCCAGCCCCGCGACGGAGAATGCGAAGAGCGGCCCGGTTGAGGGAGATTCCCTCCGAACGGGCGAGGTCGACAATCGCCCTTTCGAGCTCCTTGTCGGCCATACGGATGGTCAGCTGCCTGGGCATGCTCATCCCTTCCCATTGAAGACGCTCTTTATGATTCATTATGACTCATTATACGAGTCACTTCAAGAAGGTTGAATGATGTCGGTCAGCGGGGCCGACCCACAGTCCCTCGGCATCCGGGTCAGCCCGGGCACGTTCACCACGCGCAGGCCCTTCGACTCGCTTCGCTCGCTCCGGGGAAGCGGCTCGTGGCTGTGATGGCAGAAAGGCAAGACGGTAGCCGCCGCTGAAATCTGAAATCCCTGCCCGGTACCTCCGGCCGTGACGGGCTCCGCGCCCCTACTCCCCCACCTTCACATAGGTGCCCCCGTTCTGTCGGGCGAGGCGGTGGAGGAACTGGGCGGGAAAGATGCCGACGGCGATGGCGTGGATGACGATGCGGCGGAGGCGGTTGGCGCGCGTGATCTCGTCGACGATCTTCTCGGCATCCTGGATGGACCCCTTGTTGGGCACGCCGTCGGAGAGGAGGAAGATGGTCTCGGGCCCCTTCTCGAAGGCGTCCGCGCGCCGTCCCCCGAGGATCTCGTCGAAGTAGTCCCGCCCGCCGTCCAGGTTCTTCCGCGCCACGCCGAGCGCGCGGGCGAAGGCGTCGAAGAGGTTCGTCTCGCCGTCGGGGGGCTTGCCGCTGAGCAAGGAGACGGCGTCGTGCTTCGCGCTCGCGGTCGCCGGCACCAGCCCGTCCTTCCAGGCCCATACCCGGGTGTTGAACACGATGACGTTGAAGAAGTCGTCCTTCTCGAATCCCTTCAGGCAGAATTCCAGCTCGTCGAGAAGGATCGTGAAGCGCGTCGGGTGCTCGCCCGGGCGGTATTCGCGGCGCGGCATGAAGGGTTTCGCGTAGTTGGTCATGCTGGAGGAGAGGTCGATGACGAAGGTGACCCGTTTCGCGTCCGTCGGCACGCCGAAGAACTTCCGCGCCTCGGGCTTTTTCGTCCGGATCACGTACCGGTCGGATTCCCGCTCGAGTTTCCCCTCGCGCCCCTCCTTCTTCTCCTGGCCCCGCCACCAGCGTCGCCACGCCTCGATGTCCTTGCCGTAGTCCTTCCCCGAGATGGACACGAGCACGTTGTACGCCTCCAGCCGGAGGCGCCCCTCCTCCTCCGCGTACCGCTCGATCAACGGCCCCACCGCAGCGCGCGGCTTGACCTCCTTCGCCGCGAGGATCGCGGCCGCGCGGACCTGCCAGGCATCGTCCCCGATCCCCCGGGCGATCGCTTCGCCGTGGGCGACGTCCTTGAATTTCGCCAGGGCCCGCTGCGCGGCCACGCGGACCCGGGGATCGGGGTCGTCCGCCAGGGCGGCTTCCTTCGCCGAAGCGGCCGCGTGCATCCTGTCGGCCAGCGCCAGCGCCGCGTGGACGCGGACCAGCCAGTCGTCGTCGGCAAGGCGCTCCTGCAGGACGTCGAGCGGGCCCGCCGGCGCCGACGGATCCGCCAGGGCGGTGCCGCACGCGCAACGGACGAGCGCGTTCCGGTTTCCAAGCCCCTTGTCCGCGAAGTAGGCCAGGGCCTTCTCTCCCTCCACGCCCTTGAGAAACGCCACGGCCGCCGTCAGCGTGAGGGGATGGGGTTTTCGCAGGGCGCGGAAGCACATCTTCAGCACGACGGGGTCGTCCGCCGGCGCGAGGACATCGAAGGCGAGCTCCCGGCTCGAGGGGTCTCCGCGCGTGAAGACCTGCCAGAACTTGCGCGCCCGCGTCCGGGGGGAGATCTGCGCACGGACCTCGCCTGCGCCGAGGGCGACGAGCAGAAGCGGCAGGACGACACGTCGCATCATGAGCCTCATGCCTTCACGATAACAGCCCCGGGGGGCGGTTTTGAATCGTATTTTCGACCCTACCGGTACTCCCGCAGGACGAACGCCCGCCAGGGCTCGTCGACCGCGATGAGGCTGTATCCGTAGGCTTCCTTGAAGGCCTTCAGCTGGTCCTTGGTCCTCTTGAGAAGGCGGATGAACCGGATGAACTTCTCGCGGGGCTGTTTTTCGATCAAGAAGTGCATGAGGCTCCAGATCTGGCAGTGCACGTCGCGGTCCATCGCGTTGTAGTTCCTCTTGATCAGCGAGGCGGCGGGGAGATCCTGCTTGCCCGCGACGAGCTTGAAGACGTAGGGCTTGAGGCGGGAGGGGATGGAGACCGGCCCCCGCCGCTCGAAGTAGCAGGTGATCTTGAAGTCGCCGAACCGCCGGTACTCCATGTAGTGGGTGAATCCTTCCGGCACCCACGCGGGCATGTCGAAGCCGATGCATCCCCCGTACGCCTCCAGGAAGAGGTGGTGGAGGATGTGCGTGAGGTACCGGTGCAGCTGCTCGTCGTTGCGGGTCTCCGGGGTGGTCCCCACCGGCGAGCTCATCCGGTTTCCATGCTTGTAGGTTCCCAGTTCGTTCGCCGTGCCGAAGAATTTCCGGGCGCAGACCAGGTGTTCCTTGGCGTTGTTCCACAAGAAGACGTCGTACTTCCCCTCGGCCGGCTTGCACGGGTCCTCGATCATGGCCGTCGCGGCCGATTTGAAGGGACCGCGGTCCAGGAAGATCTCGCGGTAGTCCTCCAGCGCTTCCTCGGCCCGCTTGAGCAGGATCCAGTCATACTGTTCGGGGCTGAAGGTCCGCTTCTGGCGGCTTCGGGAGGGCAAGCCTGGAAACAAGTCCTCGGGCACCTCGCAGGTCAACACGGGCAGGGAGGGCGCCGTGGAGATCAGCCTGAAATGCGCGCTCTCGGTGTGTCGAATCGCGCCCGACTCGGCGAGGCGCCTGAACCCGGGCTCACCCTCGAAAAGGACGCGGTCGACGTCCTTCCTTCGCTCGCGCACCCAGGTCCCGAGCGTTTTCCGCCATGCCTCGAAGGCGGCGGTCGCTTCCGCGTCCTCGCACTTGGGGCAGGGCACCCAGCCGAGACCCAGGCCCTTCTGCCGGAGCCAGGCGCTGTGCTTGATCTCGAAGTCCACCGGCGGCCGATGGTAGGGATCCTTCACCTTCCCCGTGCCACGGCAGACCCGGCAGTCCCCTTCCGCGTGGAGGACGGAGACGAACAGGCCTCCCGCCAGCAGGAAGACCCCCGTGAATGCGAACGCGTGCCTCGTCATCCCGCCTCGCTCTTGCCCGTATGCTTCGTCACGAACTGCACGACGTAGTATAACCTCTCACGCCGACGGGTTGCAGAATTGTGTGTTTTCGGTCGTCGATTTCAGAACGCAGGTTGCGGAGCGTGGACGAGTCGGGTTTTCAGATTGGAGATTTTCGCATATCCGCCATAGTCCTTGCATGCGCAAGGCCGGCGACGGCGGGCAGTCGAAAGCGTTGCAAGTTACGCAAGTCCTTGGACAACGTGTTCAGTCGGCTTGGAGGGCGAGCCTCCCGGCGAGCCGGCTAGGTTGTGGCTCGGGAGGACCCTCGCCCTCCAAGCCGGTTTCGATGCGTTTCCTCCCGGGTATCTTCGTGCCTTCGTGTGGAAGGTCCTTTGGCGTGGCTTTGCTGTTCCGGGGTATGGGTTTTTCCATACCGCCTTCAAGTGGATCAGAATCAAGAGGAGGGGATTCAGATCGCGGGGAAGATCACGAGGGTGACGAACCCGACGACCGCCGCGACCCAGCTCCCGAAGCCGATGAGGAAGACCAGGAAGGCGCGGAAAAGGTCGAGCTTGTAGACCTCCGAGACGCCGCGGAGAAGCACCCCGGCCGCGAAGAGCGGCGCCAGGAGGATGCCGGCGAAGGGGATGATGTTCATGAGGCTGAAGGCCGAGGCCAGGCACGCCATCCGGAATCCTTTCTCGGCCGGGGCCCTGCCGCCGACGGCCAGGGCGACGAGATGGAACGGAAGCCAGCCCAGCGAGGCGACGCCGACGGACAAGACGGGCACGCTGCGGACCAGGGGCGTGAGGAGGACCTCGGCCAGGGAGTCGATGTCGATGACCTGTCCGGTCAGACGCGCGTACAGGATGGACACGCCGAGGAACATCACGGTATTGCCCGGAATCCAGTTCACGAGGGCGAACAGGAAGGGGCGGAAGATCTCGCCGCGCGTCGGAAGGTTCCGGAAGAAAACGGAGGGGCCGAAGAGAACCTCCTTCACCGTCTCGAAATAGGACCCGCCGAAGCCCCCGAACTTGCTGCTGACCTTGCCCGTGATGACGCTCGAGGCCTTGCCGAAACAGTCCGGGCAATACAGTCTGTCCCCGCGGCGCCGGGTGCACATGGCGCAGATGGGTTTCTTGCAAACGCTGCAAACGTCCTTGGTGGACCGGTCCGGATGGCGGTAGCACTTGGGCCACTTCAGCGTCATGTGGGTGGCGTGACGGCCCTGGTCCTGGAGACGCTCGGCGATGTACTGCTCCTTCAGGTACCGGTTGCTGCGACGGTCGTCTCCGCCCCCCTCTCCCCCGCCGCCGCCGCGCGCCAGCTGCCCCTCGGCGCGGGGAAGGCACGTCTCGCAGACCTTCCGGCCTCCGACGTCGTACAGCTCGCCCGGTCCGAAGACGCCATGGCAGAACGCGCACCGGCCGACCTTGTCCGCTTTGTGGCGGCGGGGTTCCTCCCGGCGCTTCCCGAGGGGAACGGCGGCGAACGAGGGAGGCTTCACCACCGGCTTCGGGGAGGAGGCGTCCGTCCCCGATCCGTCCTCCGCTTCCTCCGATGGAGGCTCCGGAGAACCCTCGGGCTTTTCCTCCCCGGATCCCGGATCGGCTCGCCCCGTCTCCGTCTTTGCGGAAGGATCTTCCGGCTTTTCGGGCGCGCCCGGCGGCGCGCTCTTTTTCGCCGTGAGAGGCGCGCCGCAGGCGGAACACCGGAGCGCTCCCGGCAGGTTCAACTGCCCGCAATCTTCACATCGCAAAAGGGCCCCCGCGACATGGCACTGGTGATCTTTCCGGCCTCCGGATTCCCTGCACAAAGGGGAAGGGGATGCGCTACCCGCTGAATGCGCGGATGGCATACCCCGCCGTCCGGCGCCGCCGCCGCGGCCTCGCCTTCTTCCCCTCCTCCCCTGCGGCCGGCGCCTCCACCGTCTCGGATACGACCAGAGGCCTCACGGAATAGACATGAAAATCCTTCGGAAGGCCCGTCTGCTTCCCTGGAAGCCGCGAAAAAGACGCGTCCTGCAGACGCTCGCCCTTCTTGAGCGGGCGATCCGTGTGAAACGTGATGTCCCTTCCCCGCCGGCGAGCCCGGCTGGGCCTGGCGATCGCCTGGAGCGAGGCCTGGATCCGGTCACCCTCCTCCACCGCGAACTCGATCCGCCCGCATTCCGGACAGAGGATCGCACGTCTCCCGGGCAAAGCGACTTCCCTGTGTTTTCCCCCGTACACCTTCGTTCCGCACGTCTCGCAAATTCTCATGAGTTCGTCTCCGCGTCATCGGAACCGGCCTCGCCGGTCCCTTTCTCCTCTTCGCCGGCGGCGTCCCCGGTGGATGGGGACGCGCCGCCAACGCCTTCGGGATCCCCTTCCCGGCCCGTCTCCTCGTCTCCGCGCTCCCGTGACGCCGTCTTGCGTTCCCCCACTTCCACGTCCGCATCGACGATCTCGATCTCGTCCTGGAGCGTGCGCACCCCCCGGCGGAACTCGAGGTATCCCTTCCCCAGCGATTTGGCCACGTCCGGAAGCCGGTTCCCGAAAATGATCAGCGCCACCACGAGAATCACGATGATCTCGGTGACGCCGATGCCGGAAAAAAACGCCAGGACCGCCGGAAGCATGGCCCGATCCTCCAAGGACCTGGGGAGATTATAGCAAACCCCGGCCGCATCCATTCAGGAAACCCTTCCTCGAGAGGTGCTTTCCAAACGGAAAAATTCCCCGGCGTTTCCAGGCCGTCTTCATCGTTTCCAGCGTCAAGAACACGCGAAACGCTCGCGAGTCCTTCGCGGTTGCAGGGCCGCCCTAGCTTTGTAAGAATGAGGCATCTCCTCCCCGGATGACGAGATTCCTGGAGCGCTTTCCATGAACAGGTTCTGGAACGTCGCGCCTCTGTTCCTCCTGCTCCTCGGAGGGATCGTCGTCGCCTTCGTCCTCCTTTCCCGTGACCGCGCCCCCGATTCCGTGAGCGTTCCCGACGCGCCCCCGGCACAGCCAACCAAGGAAGAGACGGACCCCCTCGAGGACGCCGTTCCGCCTCCGGGTCCTCCCGTCCCCGTCCCCGTCCCGGTGCCCGCGTCCCCCCCCGCGCCTCCGGCCGCGGAGGATCCCGGAACCGGAAGCGCGCCCTCCCCCCCTCCCCTCCTGCCCGGCGAACACAGGCCCTCCGGTCCCGAGCCGGGCGGCCCCGGCCCGGAGGCGCTGGAACGCCTCCGCGAGGAGACGCGACGGGCCGCCGAGGAGACGGTGAAGGCCCAGCGGGCCAGGGAGATCAAGATGTTCGAGGATCTCCTCGGGCCCATCGAGGACGACAAGGAACGGACGTTCCTGGACCTCTACTACGCCTACCATCAAGAGGCTGCCCTGGAATTTCGCCGGCGCGTGACGGCCGGCGAAGAACCCGATCGGAAAAAGATCTTCGCCGAGGCCCGGGACCGGCTGTACGAAAAACTCGAATCCGTTCTTACGCCCGAACAGCTCGCGTCCTTTCGGACGTGGCTCGAGGAGAAATGCTATCCCAAGAGGGGGGAGTAGGTCCTCAAGGCCACGGGGCCGGCATTCCGAAATCCCCGATCCTAAGGTGCAAGATGCCTTCGGTTCTGATCGTCGACGACGAAAAACCCGTGCGGGAATCCGTCCGCTCCATTCTCGAGTACGAGGATTTCGAGGCGCTGGAGGCGGGAGGGGGCAAGGAGGCCCTGGACCTCACCGCTTCCCGGGAGCCGGACGCCGTGCTCCTGGACATCAAGATGCCCGGGATGGACGGCCTGGAGGTCCTCGAGAACCTGAGGCGGGACCACCCCGGGATCCCGGTGGTCATGTTCTCCGGACACGGGAACATCCCAACCGCCGTGGAGGCCATCCAGAACGGCGCCTTCGACTTCATCGAAAAGCCGCCGGACGCCGACAAGATCGTCGTGACCCTGAGAAACGCCATCGCCCACCACAAGCTGAAGGCCGAGAACCGCACGCTCCGGCGTCGCCTGAAGGCCACCGTGGAATTCCTGGGGGAAAGCCCGGCGATGCGCGAGGTGTTCGAGACGATCGAGAAGGTGGGGCCCTCGGAAGCCAGCGTGCTGATCACGGGGGAAAACGGCACGGGCAAGGAACTGGTCGCGCGGGCGATCCACCTTGCCAGCGAGCGGGCGCTGGGCCCTTTCGTGGACGTGAACTGCGCGGCCATTCCCCGGGACCTCATCGAGTCCGAGCTGTTCGGGCACGAAGCGGGAGCGTTCACGGGCGCGTCCACGCGGCGCCAGGGGAAGTTCGAACAGGCGGACGGCGGCACGCTCTTTCTCGATGAAATCGGGGACATGAGCGAGGCGGCGCAGGCGAAGATCCTCCGCGTGCTGGAGACGCGGGAAATCGAGCGCGTCGGCGGCGCCAGGAAGATCCCCGTGGATGTCCGCGTCCTCACCGCCACCAACAAGGACCTGAAAAGCGCCGTCGAGGAAAACGCGTTCCGCCAGGACCTCTACTATCGCCTCAACGTCGTGCCCATTCATCTCCAGCCCCTGAAGCAACGGCGTGAGGACATCCATGTCCTCTCCCGGCATTTCCTCACGCGCTTCTGCGAGGAAAATGGTCGCGAAACCCTGAAGATCGAGAAAGAGGCCATGTCCCTCCTCGCCGGCCTCGACTGGCCCGGCAACGTCCGGGAACTCAAGAACTTCATGAACCGCCTCGCCGTCCTGGCCGCCGGCCCTTCGATCCTGCCCGAAGACGTCGAGAGGGCCCTGGATCCCGGCTCCAGGGCCTCGGAGGACCCCTTCCAAAGCGCCTCCACCTTCGAGGAATTCAAGGAGATGGCCGAACGGCAGTACTTCCTCAAGAAACTGGAACAGCATGACTGGAACATCAAGCGCACCGCCGACGCGCTGAAGATGCAGCGGAGCAACCTCTACAAGAAGATCGAAAAATACGGCCTGAAGTAGTTCGTGAGGATGCAACGTCGGGAGACAATCTGCGCATGGTTGCATCCCCCAAGAATACGACCCCGAAACGCTTCCTGGCGCCCACCGCCCTGATCGTGGCCGGTCTTGTTGGTCTCCTCCTCTTCCTCGTCGAAGAAACCGGTCCCAAACCCTCCCCCGCCAAAACAAGGGAACGCGCCTTCGCCGCCTTCGAGGACCTCGGGCGCACGCTCCGGCAGGAACTCGACCGCGGCGCCTCCCGAAAAGACCCTCCCTGGCCCCGCGGCGACACGCCCGAAGCGTCCAGGCTCCGCTTCACAAGGCTTCGAGAACTGCTCCCCGCCTTTCCCCAGGGAACCACCCTCGAGATCCTGGGCCCGGACGACGCACCCTGGGCCTGGGCCGGCCCCCTCCTGGCCGAGGACGACGAGGCGAAAACGAACCGACGGGAACTACGCGGCCGTGGGGCCGGCCCCCTCGCGGGTCGATTCGGTATCGTTCTCTTTCTCGGGTATGCCTCCCCCCTTCCGGGGACCGATCCCGAACTCCGCCTGGCGGCCTGGCACCCGCTCGATCTCCTCCATCCTTCCTTTCGCCCCTTCTTTTCGCCCGACTCCTTCGCGCGTACGCTCGAAGCGGATCTCGGATGCGAAGCGCATTTCCGGATATCGGGCTCCCCTGAAGACGGGGCGCTCGCGACCGCCTCCCGGACGCTCCACGCTGTGAAAAGCACGGGAATCGGCCCCGTCCGCCTGGACGTCCGACCGAAGGATCAGGGATCTCCTTCGCGGCCGGGACCCCTCGTTTCCGTTCTCTGGGGAATCTCGGCGCTCCTGCTTTTCCTGATGCTCGCGCGACGGCTCCTTCTTCCCTCCCGGGAAGGAAGCGGGCTTCGGTTCGCGGTCCTCCTCCTTCTTCTCGGGGCCCTGCGCGCTTCCTGGTGGGCCGTGGCCTTCCCCACACGGATCCTCCCGGGCGCCTCGTTCGATCCCGAGGTCTTCGGGGTTCCCCTCCTTCCCGGCGTGCGGGAAACGGCGGGAGGATTCCTCATCACGGCGGTCTTTGCCACCGCCGCCGTCGCCGCCTTCCTGCGCCTGGCCCTTCCGCCGCTGCAAAGACTCGTGGAACGCTCCAGGACGGCCGCTTCCGTCGCCGTCGTCGCCCTTCCCCTCTCGGTTCCCCTGCTGACCCTCCTCCTCGTCGAAGGCATCGGCGCCCTGGTCGACCGCTCCCCTCTCGGTGCGCCCGCCGCCCGATCCGTCGTGGATCTCCACCCCGCCGGTCGGAGCCTCCTCTCGCTTCCGGCCACCTTTCTGCTGCTCGGCTTTTTCCTCTTCGCCCTCTGTTTCGCGCTCCTCGGAACCTCCTTCCTCCACACGCTGTTCCGCGCGCTCCGGAAAGCGGGGGAGAAACGCGCGGCCATGCTCGTTCCTTTGGCGGGGGCGGCCGCCTCCGTGATCGTGCTCTGGCCCTTCGCGGATCTGCAGGTCCCCATCGTCGTGCCGGCGGCGGTCTTGATCCTCCTCCATCCCGTCCACCTCCGCCTTCGCCACGAGGGCGTCACGGCCCTCCATACCGGCGTCTTCCTCCTCGCCGCCTCGGCCGCGGTGTTCCCCCCCCTCCGGGGAGAAATCCGTCGATCCAAACGCGTCCACGTCGAAGCCCTGATGCGCCAGACCATCCAGAATCGGAAGGGCCTCAAGGCGCGCATGAACGAAACCATGACGCTCGCTTCCGGAACCTGGCACGAATCGGCCCCCCGGGATGCGCCCTACCTTCCGTTTCTCTTCTGGTCGCGATCCGGCCTGAACCTCCCCGGCCTCTCGACCCGCGTCTACACCCGGGACAAGAAACGAGAGGGTCTGCAGTCCTTCGTCTTCGGCGACGTGCCGGATGTCGAATCCAAGGCCCCCCTTCGCTTTCTGACCCTGCGCCCGGGCCGCATCGAGACCTTCGACACGCGGGAGGGATCCGGCTGGATCGCGCGGGAACGATCGCCGGCGGGCATCACCACGACGATGGCGATTTCCCGGGACTGGCCCCGGAAGAGGCCCTCCTTTCCGCTGGCGGGCGCGTCTTCCTCCGGGCTGGCGTTCGCTCGCTACGAGGGGGGGCAGCTGGCCTCCGCCACACAACCGGGCTTCCCGGCTGGCCGCCCCCTCCCCGACAAGGTCGCGTCCCTTCGCGGCAAAACGGGGTGGATTCGCGAGGCGTATCCGTGGGGAAGCGCGGAGGTCTTCTATGCACCGGGGCCGGGGGAGGCGACGATGGTGAGCGCCGCGCTTCCCGTGCCCACGCTGTGGGGAGACGTACTGGGTTTCCTGCGGGTCTTTCTCCTCGGAACGCTGGCGACGGCGATGGTCTTTCTGGTCTATGGTCTCGGGCGAAGCGCCAGGACGGGCCGGTGGGAATTCCACCGCCGCCTGAAGTACCGTCTGGTGGCCTCCTTCGCTCTGATTTCCATCATTCCCATCTTCCTTCTGGGTTCCTACACGGAATCGGAAACGGTGGAGCGCATCCGGGACAACGGGAGGGAACGGGTCCGGCGGGAGATGGATCTTCTTCTGGAACTCTTTCAGGAACAGATTCGCATCCGGGACATGCGCGCGAAGCTCAGCGACGCCGAGCCGGGCCTGACGGCGGACAAGCTCGAAGGCGCCATGGATTCCAAGGACCTGCGGAAGAAGGCGGAATCCCTCGGCGGAGAATGGGACGTCTACCTGCCCGGGACCGACGAGACGAGGCCTCATCTTCGCTTCACCAGCCGGCGGGAGGCGGTCGACTGCCAGCTGATTCCCACGCGTCTTCCGGGAAGCGTGTACGAGAATCTCGTTCTCGGGGGCGATGTCTATCGCTTCGAGCGGGAGGTTTCAGGCCCCTGGCTGGCCATCCGCGGCTACCGCCGCCTGCTCGACCGCGACCTGCAAACGATCGGCGTGCTGTCCAACGCGCGATTCCAGCCCGCCTGGATGATGGAAGCGACCATCTCGCGGGAAGTGTCGTTGATTCTCGCCCTCTACCTGCTCTCCCTGATCGCCGTGGGATTCTTTGCCCTCTTTCTCGCCCGCCGCATCGCCCTTCCTCTCGAGAAACTCACCGAAGCCACGCGCGCCGTGGCCCTGGGCGATCTCGAACATCGCGTCCACCTCGACGCGGCGGACGAGATCGGCGACCTGGTGGATTCTTTCAACACGATGACCGCCCAGCTGAAATCGGGCCGCGAAGCCCTGATCCGCGCCGAAAAGGAATCGGCCTGGAGGGAAATGGCCCGGCAGATCGCCCACGAGATCAAGAACCCCCTCACCCCCATGTCCCTTTCCGCCCAGCACATCCTCCGCGCCCACCGGGACCGCTCCGAGAAGTTCGACGGGATTCTCGAAAAAGGCCTCGCCCGCATCACGGACCAGGTCGAAGCCCTCCGCCGGATCGCGGAAGAATTTTCGGATTTCGCGCGGTTCCCGGACCGCGACATGAAACCGATGGATTTGAACCCGCTCATCCACGAGGCGGTCCAGCTGATCGCCGAAGAGGGGTTGGATGAGCGTCCGGAAAAAGCGATCCGCTTCGAGGAAAAGTACGAGGAGAGCCTTCCCCCCGTGACCGCCGACGTGGACGAGATCCGCCGCGTGATGATCAACCTCCTTCGAAACGCCGTGCAGGCCCTCGCCGATTCCGGGGGCAGCGTCACGGTTTCCACGGGTCTGTCGGGCAGGGCCGCCGGGAGCGCGAAGAAGAAAAAGGGCAAGACGAGGGTGTACGGCGCCGGCAGGAAGATCCCGAAGGAAAAGGCCGTGGCGGAAATCCGGATCGCCGACAACGGGCCCGGCATCCCGGACGGACTCCAGGACAAGCTCTTCCAGCCCTACTTCTCCACGAAGAGCGGCGGCACGGGCCTGGGACTCGCCATCTGCAAGAAGGCCCTCGACGAGCTGGGCGGCGAGATCGAGATCGAGAGCGAGGAGGGCGCGGGAACCACGGTGCTCGTGCGACTTCCGCTGACGCCCCCCGTCGCACCGGGGGGGGAGGAGGAGGGAGGCGGCGGGAAACAGCAAATGGGAAAGGAGAAATAGGACATGGCCACCATTCTCTCCGTAAGCATCTCCAAGGAGAAGGGGATCCTGAAGGACGCCGTCCCCCGGGGACGGCTTGTCGAGGATCACGGCCTCGAGGGGGACGCGCACGCCGGCTCGGTGCGTCCCGTCAGCTTGCTTCCCCTCGCGAGCATCCAAAAGGTCGAAGGCGATCTGAAGCGCCGAGGCATCCGGGTACGCCCCGGCCTGTTCGCCGAGAATTTCGTGGTGGAGGGGCTGGTCGCCGGTGACGTCAAACCGGGGGATGCGCTCCGGTTGTCCTCCGGTGCACGGCTTGTGGTGAGGCAGATCGGCAAGCCTTTTCATACGGACAACGCCGTGTTCCGGGCCATCGGCTCCAGCCCCCTTCCCTCCGATGGCATCTTCGCCCGGGTCGCCCGCGGGGGGGAGGTGAAGGAGGGGGACCGGATCGAGATCGAGGCCTCCGGGGCGGAACGTGGGCGGTAAGCGTAGGGTTTCAATGGGCCCGTTTCGCCCGGCTAGCCCAGTTTCTTCGCCTCGTCGAGGCGCCGCAAACCTTCCATGAGCAGGCCCATGGTGTCCATGCTCACGTTGCGCGGCTGGTCCACCTCGCCGGGCTTGAAACGGAAATTGCCGTCGTTCCAGGCCAGCAGGGCGAAGAACGCTTCTTCCCCGGTCAATTCGCCGAGGATCGCGTCGAAGACCTGTCCTTCCTTGAAGAGGATCTCGCCCCGGAGGTTCGCGTTGTAGAGGATGAGCGTGCCGGTCCGGCCGTTCATGTTGATGGTCTGTGCGAGCTCCGGCAAGGTGAACATGCTGAGTTTCCCCAGCACGCTCTTTTCGATCTCCTCGTCCACCTGGACGTTCTGCTTCCGGAGACGTTGGACGAGGAGCTTGTTGAAATAGATGTTGAGGGAGGGATTGTCGTCCAGGATCTTGAAAAAGTTCTCCTTGGACACCGACAAGAGGGAAACGCTTCCGTTGGACTTCACCGTGGCCGAACAGGGTTCCCCCGAGATCAGGGACATCTCGCCGAACACCTCTCCCTTCGAAAGCGTGGCCAGCTTCGTTTCGGACCCCTCTTCCGAGACCTGGATGACGTCGACCTTTCCCTTGATGAGAATGAAGAGGTACTCGCCGGGCTCCCCCTGGGTGATGATGGACGTCCCGTCCTGGATCCGTTTCAACTCCAGCACGGAGATCATCTTCTCGAGCGATTCCCGTGGAAGGGGGTTGAAGATGCTGATCTTCTTCAGGTGCTCGATGATGAACTCGACGTCCTTGTCCTTCCTCCCGATCATCGTCGTGAACGTCGGCGCCTGCTCCTCCTTTCTCTCGACGGAAAACACCGCCCGCCGGCCCCCGGCCCCCGGACAGGAGAAGATGCCCTCGTCCCCCGTCCCCGCCCCCACCGCCTCGAAAGGCACGCCGTAGGCAAGCGCCTGGGCGAGGGGGTAGGCCGTGGACACCAGGGCGGCGCACACGGGCTTGGATCCCTCCGCCGTCACGCCGGGAAGCGCGAAGACGAGCCTGTCGCCCGGCTTGTACAGGGGACAGCCCTCGGCTTCCTGGACCTCGAAAACAATGCGCACGATCGCCATCTCATGCCTCTCTGCGCCGCCCGCTCCACGACGGCGACGGAACCTGGACGTGTATACCATCGCGCGCGTCCCGCGTCAAAGGCCTGTCGTATCCGAGCGTTTCGCGCTGTCGGCACGTCATGAGTCTTTCCCACCTTCAATTTCGTTCCGAGACTCTTGCTCTTTTCTTACCGACACCCGTGGGGCCGCGGGGAACCGGGGCCCGTGAGGGCATGGAAATCGCGAAAAACGGTTACAGCGCGAATGGCTCCCCCACGACGCGGGATCAAAACGCGCCGCTCGCCAGCGTGAAGGCCGCCCAGCAGAGAAGAACCATCAGGGCGACGACCCCGGCGTAGATCAACGCCCGGAACGCCGCGCTCCGCTGGGACAAGTCCTCCAGCAGGGGGGAGCGGCTGCCTTCCCGCGGCGGCGACGTCCGTTCCAGGGGGATCCGGGGCGTGAAGGAGGGCTTCGATGAGGGGCTCGTCACCGGGGCGGGGCGTGCCGGGGCGGCGGGCGCTGAAGGTTCCGGGGGGGCGGCCTCGTCCGGCTCTCCTCCCAGATCGAGTTCCTCCACGTCTTCCTCGCCCTCCCCGGTTGCCGGTTCGGGTTCGGAGGCGGTGGACGGAAGGGGCGCGGCGGGAACGCCTTCAGGCGGCGTGGACAGATTCGCGAGCGCTTCCCGGTCCTTCGGGTCCGTGCCGGCGGATGCCGGGGCGGGTGTGTGCGAAGGTGTGGACGGTTTCGGCGGTGCCTGTTCCGGCTCGGCCGCCGGACGCTTGGAGGGCGCCTCGGTCTTCGGCTCCGTCGGGGTCGCGCGGGCGGGAGCGTGCCGGAAGAGGAGGACGGTCTTTCCGATCTTGATGCGGTCGCCGGACCGCAATCGACCTCTGTCGACGCGTTTTCCGTTGAGAAGGGTTCCGTTGGAGCTGTCGAGGTCCTCGACGACGAAGCCCTGCGAGGTGGCCGAGATCTTGGTGTTGTTTCGCGAGGCCTTGGGATCCTTGATGGGGATGTCGCAGGATTTGAGGCGTCCGATGATCGCGATCTTCCCGATCCGGAACCGCCGGCCTTTTCCTTCTCCCGACTCGATCAGGATCTGCGCCATGAGCATCCCTGCAAACGCGCCGACGCGCGAAGGAACCTTCTTTCCGCCTCTCTAGAGGACCTTGAGGGCGACGAGGGTGACATCGTCATCCTGTTCGAGGCCTTGGATGAACGTGGTGAAGTCGTCCCGGATGGCGTCGACCATCTCCTGGGCGGTTCGCCGGCCGTGGACCTTCACGAGCTCGTCCAGCCGCTCCATGCCGAACTCCTCCCCGTCCCGGTTCTTCGCCTCGATGATGCCGTCCGTATACTGCAGGAGGATGTCGCCGGAGGCGAGTTCGACTTCCATGCACTCGGTGAACGTGTCGAAGACCTGTCCCTTCTGCATGCCGAGAACGATGCCCTTGGGTTTCAGGTGCCGCATTTCCTCGCCCCCCGTCGGGGAATAGAGGATGGGGGGGTTGTGGCCGGCCCGCACGTAGAGAAGGTGGTGGGTCTTGAGATCGAGCACGCCGTAGGAGGCGGAGACGAACGTCATGTCGTCGAGGTCCGGGTAGAGGGATTCGTTCGCCGTTCGGAGCACGGCCAAGGGGTCGTCGTTCTCGAGGCCGAAGATGTGGATGGCCTTCTTGGCCATCCCCATGACGATGGCGGCGTCGATGCCGTGGCCCGTGACGTCGCCCATGACGGTGCCGAGATGGCCGCCGGGCGTCTGGATGAAGTCATAGAAATCGCCCCCCAGCGACGAGGCGGGATTGTAGTACCGGCCGAACTCGAGACCTTCCACGTCCGGGGCATCGGGCAGCATGTGGAGCTGCTTCTTGCGGGCGGATTTCAACCCGGACTCGATCTCCTGTTTCTGCTGGATCTGCCGGGCGATCGCCTTGAGCCGGTCGGTGCGTCTCTTGATCGGTCCGATGTCTCTTCCCTCCGGTTCGCCTCCACCGTTCCGGCGGCGAGGCGCCGCGGCTCCCGCGGAGGCCACGGAACGTCGCAAGAGCCGAAACGGGAGTGATGGTAACGCCGCGGATTCAGGGCTGTCAAGGAACCTCCCGTTCACGTCTTTTCGAGAGGAAAGCCGCAGCGTGGCGGGCTTCATCCATCGAGGAAGGACTGGGCCCTCTCGAGGTTCGAGCGCATTCTCCTGTCGTCGGGGTTGAGCTCGAGACCCCATGTGTAGAGATGGATGGCCTGTTTGAATTCATTGAACATGTAGGCCTCGTTGCCGGCTTTCTTGGCCTCCTCGA
>CAZDSO010000105.1:0-18303 GCA_964508045.1 uncultured Planctomycetia bacterium
CTAGGACAGGGGAAGGCGCGCGCGGCCCGTCCGCTGGAAGTCGTCGTTCACCCGCGATTCGATCTTCTCCGGCTCCACCACGACGCACACGCTGCCCTTTCCCAGGTAATCGAGCAGCGTGGCCGCCTGTCCCCTCCGGCCGGGCTTGAGGAAGCGGCGTCTTTGGATCAGCGTGATCCGGCATGCCTCGAGTCTTCGGACCGACATCTGGTCCTCGGGATCGTATTCCCGGATGGAATCGACGGTGTCCCCGAAAAGCTCGATCCGGAAGGGTCGGGCCGACGAGTACGGAAAGATGTCCAGGATGGAGCCGCGAAGGCTCCACTCCCCGTTCGTCTCGGCCATGGGGACCCGCTTGAGGTCGCGGTTTTCGAGCCACGGCAGGAAGGTCTGCAGATCCAGATCCTCGCCGGTCCGGATCCAGCGGGTGTTCTTCCGCACCGCCTCGGGAGGCACCACGTCCTGGGCCAGCGCCCGGACCGGCGCCACGACGACGGGGGGAGCGTCCCCCGAGATGAAGCGGCACAGCACGGCGAGCCGGCGCGTGAAGGTGAGCGTCTCGGCGTCCCCCCCCTCGGGAACGTCGCTCTCCCAGGGGGGAAAGAGGATCGCCGCCTCCCAGCCGAAGAAGGTCTTCACGTCCTCGTGGAGGACGCGGGCTTCCCGCATGCCGGGCGCGGCGACGAGCAGGGTCCCGCGCACGTCCGGGGCCAGGGCCGCAAGAAGGAAGCTCGGCGAGGAGCCGTAGAGGCCGCCCACGTGGAGCGTCCCGCCCCGGCGGACGGTCGCCGACACCGCCTGGAACTTGTCCAGACCGCGCAGGCCCTCGATGGTTTCGCGAAGCTCCTGCACCACGACTCCCCGTCTTGTCGCATCAGGACCCGATCACAAACCTTCTAGTATACGAAATCGCGGCGCTCGCGCGAACGGACCGGCTCGCGCCGGTCCCGACAACGACCCGGTGTCTCTGCGCCTCGGTGGCTTTTCTCACTTGTGGATCGCCAGCCCCATCACGTCGCCCGCCGCTTCCCCCACCGCCTCGGGGAACGTGGGGTGGGCCCGGATCGTCTCCTCCAGCCCGGCCGCCGTGATCCCGTGCCTCACCGCCAGCGTCCCCTCGGCCACGAGGTCCGTCGCCCGGGGACCCACCGCGTGCACACCCAGCACCCGGCCGCTCGCCTTCTCCGCCACGACCTTCACCAGGCCCCCCACCTCGCCCGCCGCCCACGCGCGCCCCAGCGCCCGGAAGGGAAACGATCCCTCGGACACGGCCAGCCCGGCCGCTTCCGCTTCCGCCCGCGTGCGCCCGACCCAGCCGGCCTCGGGCTCGCAGAAGACGCAGGCGGGCACCGCCTCCGGGTTCGTCACGAGATCCCCCCCCGTGAGGTTTTCCGCCGCGACGACCCCCTGGTGGGAGGCGTAATGGGCGAGCATCACCTCGCCCGTGACGTCCCCGATGGCGTGCACGCCCTCGACGTTCGTCCGCGTCCCGACGTCCACCGGGATGCGGCCGTCCTCGATCCGGACGCCGCACCCCTCGGCGAGGGCCTCCGCGCCCGCGGGCCGGCGCCCCACGCTCACCAGCACCCGGTCGGCCCGGATCGTCTTTCCCGAGGAGAGCACGAGCGTGGCGCCCCCCGCCGCGCGGTCCAGGGACGCGACCTTCGTCTTCAGGTGGAGCTTGATGCCGCGCTTCTTGAACCCCCGCTGGATCTCCCTGGCGACGTCGGCGTCCGCCCCCGGCAAGAGCTGGTCCATGATCTCCACCAGTTCCACGCGCGACCCGCCGCACGCGAAGAGTGTGGCCCACTCGCATCCGATGGCGCCGCCGCCGACGACGGCCACGGACGCGGGGATCGACTCCAGGGCCAGGATGTCATCGGACCCGAGCACGGTCTCGCCGTCCGGCTCGAGGCCGGGGATCACCGCCGGCCGGGACCCCGTGGCGACGATCACACCGCCGGCCTCCCAGGTTTCGACCTCCGCCTCGCCCCTCAACGTCACGCGGCCCGCGGTTTCCAGCCGGGCGGTGCCGGTTTTCAGGACGATCTTGTTCCGGTTGAGCAGGAACGCGACGCCTTTTCGAAGCCGCTCGACGACGGCTCGCTTCCGTGCATGGGCCGCCGGCCAGTCCAGGGAGGCGTTTTCGGTGCCGCGGAGGCCGTGCTCTCCGCTTGTCCGGGCTTGTTCGAGGCGTCGCGCGCTCTCGAGCAGGGCCTTGGAGGGGATGCATCCCCGGTTGAGGCAGACGCCTCCGAGGCGATCCCGCTCGAAGAGGACGACGCTGGCTCCCCGCTGGGCCGCCCGGATCGCGGCGGTATAGCCCCCCGGGCCGCCTCCGATGACGGCGATGTCGGCACGATTCGGCATGGTTTCCTCCTTCTGGTGGAACCCGTTCGGTCAAAGACGCGGACCCCGTCGGGGATGAACGCTATCGCAAGCGGTCCCGGAAGACAAGACGGGAGCCTCTCGCGCGGGGGCCGCGTCTGTTGTACAGCGAGCACTTGACACAAGGGGTGTGAAAAGCGTAGTTTACGGGTTTCCGGGCGGTTGGGGCCCGTTTTGCCGATACAACCGCCGCCGGGGGGCGGGGAAGGAGTACGCCATGACAGCCTATCTGGGCGTCGATCTCGGTTCCACCTACGTCGCCGTCGCCGTGGTCGGGGAAGACGGACGGCTTGGAGAGGCAGGCTACGAGGCGCACCGGGGAGATCTGGTGGGCGCCTGTCGCCGCATGCTGGAGTCGATGGATCTGTCGGACGTGCGGAGCTTCACCCTCACGGGCATGGGGGGCGAGCGGCTGGAGGGTCTGGGAAAGGCCTACGATCCGATCGTGGCGACCGTGGAAGGGGTCAAGGCGTCCTTCGAGCGGCCCCAGAACATCCTCTACATCGGGGCGGGGTCCTATTCGCTCATCCGTCTCAACGAGCGGAGCGAGTACCTCGGTCACTCGACGAATACGGCGTGCGCCTCGGGGACGGGTGCGTTTCTGGACCAGCAGGCGTTGCGGCTGGGTTTCACGATCGAGGAGATGGTGGAGCACGCCGGGAAGGCGGAGCGCTGTCCCACGGTCGCCACGCGATGCGCCGTGTTCGCCAAGACGGACATGATCCATCTTCAGCAGGAGGGGTACACGCCGGAGGAGATCGCGGCGGGGCTTTGCGAAAGCATGGGGCAGGCCACGGTGCAGATGCTCCTGAAGGGGCGGACGCTGAAGGGCCGGACGGTGCTCTGCGGGGGGGTGATCCGGAACCAAAAGGTGCGGGAGGCGATCCAGAGGAAGCTGGGATTTCCGGTCGACGTGCCGGAGCGTCCGGAGCTTCTTCTCGCCCGGGGCGCGGCGGTCCTGGCGTCCCGGTCCGAAGAGACGGGGCCTCCGTCCCTCGACGCCCTGGCTTCGAGCACGGGGAACGGGGTGGACGTGCCCCGTCAGCCGAAACTGGAGCTGCGGCACTCGGACTACCCGTCGTTCGAGCAGCATGATTTCCGGATCGACGGCGACGAGACCGAGATCGCGCTGCCCAGCCCGCTGGACCGCGGAAAGGCCTACGAAGGATGGCTGGGCATCGACATCGGCTCGACGAGCACGAAGGCTCTTTTCCTGGATCCGTCGGGCGAGGTGATCGCCACGGCCTACCGGGCCACGGCGGGGGATCCGGTCCGCGCGACGCAGCTCGTCTTCAAGGCCTTCGAGGATCTGGCTTCGCGGGAAGGCGTGACGTTCGAGGTGCTGGGGGCGGGGACGACGGGGTCCGGGCGGAAGATGATCCGGGCGGTGGTGGGGGCGGAGCTGGAGAAGGACGAGATCACGGCCCACGCGCGGGCGGCCACGTTTCTGGATCCGGCGGTGGACACGATCCTGGAGATCGGGGGGCAGGACGCGAAGTTCACGCAGCTGGAGGACGGCGTGGTCGTGAACTCGGTGATGAACTACGTGTGCGCCGCCGGGACGGGTTCCTTCATCGAGGAGCAGGCGAAGAGTCTCGGGGTGTCCATCTGGGACTACGCGGATTTCGTGATGGGATGCCCGCCGCCCCGGACGTCGGACCGCTGCACGGTCTTCATGGCGCGCGACCTGCAGGAGAAGCTGGCGGAAGGGTGTACGCGGCGCGAGGCGGCGGCGGCGGTGCTGTACTCGGTCCGGGACAACTACCTGAACAAGGTGGTCAACGGGCTGTCCATCGGAGAGCGCGTGTATTTCCAGGGCGCCACCGCGCGCAACAAGGCGCTGGTGGCCGCGTTCGAGCGGGTCCTGGAGCGTCCCATTCTCGTCTCGCCGTACTGCCATCTCACGGGCGCGCTGGGAATCGCCCTGATGCTCCGCGAACATCCTCCCGAACGCCGGACCTTCCGGGGCCTGTCCTTCGCCTCCGCGGACGTGGAGACGTCGCAGGAGGTGTGCGAGCTGTGCAGCAACCGGTGCAACCTCACGCTGATCCATACGGGTTCGGAGACGGTGGCGTGGGGGATGAAATGCGGGCGGGACTACACGGAGAAGAAGCGGCGGAAGGAGGACACCGGGCGGACCGCGCTGTTCGAGAGCCGGAGGAAACGGCTGTTCAAGGGGACGAGGGCGCCCCGTGACATCGACCCGGAGGTGGTCGCCCTCCCCCGCTCCCTGACGCGGTGGGGCTATCTCCCCCTGTGGAAGACGTTCTTCGACGCGCTGGGCGTGGCAACCGTGCTCTCCCCGCCCTCCTCCGACGAGATCATGGACGCGGGGCGGGAACAGATGACGGCGGAATTCTGCGCGCCTTTCGTGATGAATCTCGGCCACTGCAGCCGCCTGCTGGACGCCGGAGCCCGGCGCATCTTCCTCCCCGTGATGGTGCGGGAAACGAAACCCTCGAACATCACGGACGCCCAGTTCTGCTGTTTCATCCAGGGTTCGCCGGCCGTGGTCCGGTCCTCGGAGGCGGCGGCACGCCGGCCGGACGTCCGGTTCATCTCGCCGGTCATCGAGTTCGGGCTTCCCGCGCGCAAGATCGCCAAGAACCTCCACGCCGCGTTGCGCGACGCCGGCCTGGAGTTCACCCTTTCGCAGGTGCGCGCTTCCTTCGAGACGGGACGGAAAGCCCAGGCGGTCTTCGACGAGGAGACGCGCGCCCAGGGGACGGCAACGATCGAGAGGCTCGAGGCCGGGGGGGAGATGGGCATCGTGGTCCTGGGCCGGCCCTACAACGTCAACGACCCCCGCCTGAACCTCGATCTTCCCCGGAAGATCGGCAAGCTGGGCGTGACGCCCATCCCCATGGACGCCCTGCCGGTCGACCCCGAGGCGCTGTCGGAGGACTGGGAGAACATGTACTGGAACTACGGCCAGAAGATCCTGGCCGCCGCCGAGTACGTGGCCCGGTCGAAGAACCTCTTCGGCATCCTCTTCACCAACTTCGGGTGCGGGCCCGATTCCTACCTGGTCACCTACTTCAAGACCATCATGGGGCGGTACCGGAAGCCCTACCTCATCCTGCAGTTCGACACGCACGGCGCGGACGCCGGCTACATGACGCGGGTGGAGGCGGCCGTGGAGTCCTTCCGGTCGTGGACGGAAAAGCCGGTCGCGCCCCCGCGGCGCCGCGTTTCGGGCGATCTGGACCGGGAGAGGACGATCCTCTTCCCTCCCATGGATCCCCTCACCGTCCACCTGCTGGACGCCTGCTTCCGCGGTCACGGCTACCGGACGCAGGTGCTGGAGGAGAACGCCTATACGCTGGATCTGGGCTACAAGCACTGCCAGGGGGGGGAGTGCGTTCCCTGCCCTTCGACGCTGGGCAGCTGCATCCACCACCTCGAGACCACGAAGACGCCGCCCTCCAAGGCGGCGCTCTTCATGCCCACCGCCTGCGGCCCCTGCCGTTTCGGGCAGTACCGCCGGCTCGACGAGATCGTCTTCGATCGCAAGGGATGGGAGGATCTCCTCATCGTGAGCCCCTCGGCCGTGAACGCCTACCAGGGCCTCTCGGGAGCATTGCGGCGCCAGGCCTGGGACGCGATCGTGATCGGGGACATTCTGCAGAAGATCATCTTCCGGCTCCGGCCGTACGAGCAGCGGGTGGGCGAGGTCGACCGCACGGGGTGGGAGGCCATCCACGCGTTCAAAGAGGATCTGGCGGCCCGGCGGGATCCCTCCGACTCGGTGCGCCGGGCGGTGGAGGCCTTCAAGGCGATTCCGGTGAAGCCGGGGCGGCGTCCGCGGGTGGGGGTGGTGGGCGAGATCTACCTGCGTTCCAACCACTTTTTGAACGAGGACCTGTGCCGCATGATCGAGCGGCTGGGGGGCGAGGTGATGAAGGCCTCGCTCGGGGAGTGGTTCCAGTACACGGCGTACCTTGTGAAGCACGTGGGGCGGGGGGGCAAGAACGGATGGAAGGACAAGTTGAACGGCTACATCAACAACTGGTTCTTCGACAGCCGCGAGAACAAGTACCTCCGGATCGCCGGGCCGCTGATTTCGGACCGCATGGAGCCCCACATCGACGAGGTGGTCGAGGCGGGCCGCCGTTACGTGCCGCTGGAATTCGAGGGGGAAGCGATCCTCACGGTGGGTCGCGCCCTCACGTTCTTCGAGCGGGACGGTGCCGACGCGGTGGTCAACACTTCACCCACGTTCTGCATGCCGGGAACCATCACGACCTCCCTCTTCGCGCGCATCGAGGAGGAGGTGGGCAAGCCGATCGTGTGCCTTTTCTACGACGGCTCCGGCAATCCGAACCAGGCCTTGGTGCCGCACATGCATTACCTTCGTGAGCGTCTGTCGGGGGGGGAAAGGGATGCGGCCCCGCCGCCGCTGCGGGAGGGGCGGGCCGTGCATCCTTGAGGGGGGAGGCATCCGGGAGGAGGGACGGTCATCACGCCGAGGCCGGCGACGCGCGGATCAGTTTTCGAGGTGCCCCAGGCTCATGCGTCGTGCGGGGGGGAGCGGATCGTTCAGGTAGGCGGCGTGGCAATGCGGGCAGAGGTCGAAGCGGAGGACCTTGAAGACGTTTTCGTCGGAGAAATCGACGTCGTCTTGTTCGAGGAAGTCGAGGAAGGCGGGGGCGTCCTCCTCGCCCAGGTCGGCGGGGTCGAGGAAGGGATCGGGGGCATCCATGGCGAGGCGGATTTCGATTTTCACCTCATACCTGCATGCTTCCCGTGGGATGGGTTGGCCGCACAGATCGCAGGAATAATGAATCATGCCATGGCCCTCTTCTCGCTTTCTCCATCGTGTTCGAGAGAACTGGACCTATCGTAGCAGAAGGATTGACGCCCCCGCAAGGGGCCTTCTACAATGCCCCTTCGGATCGAGCCGTCATCACCGCCGGACTCGGGGTATTCGAGACACCCGCCTTTTTCCCGAGCCGCGGCAGACGCGGTCGCCGGCCGCAGAGGGAGCCGCGCACCCATGAGCCTGGAAAACGACAACTTGTCGATGACGGACGCGTATCGCCGGGCGACGTTGACGTTTCAGCAGATCCGCACCGCGAACCCGGCCATGCGGGAGGCGCTGCAGATCGCGCAGGAAGTATCCGACCACGACATCTCGGTGATGATCCTCGGGGAGAACGGGACGGGGAAGAACCTGCTGGCGCAGGCGATCCACACGGCAGGCCCCCGGCGGAAGGCCTCCTTCGTCCCGGTCAATTCGAGCGCCATCCCGGAAAACCTGCTGGAGTCGGAGCTGTTCGGACACGAACGGGGAGCCTTCACGAGCGCCGACCGCATCCGCCGGGGCCGGTTCGAGCTGGCCAAGGGGGGCACGTTGTTCCTGGACGAGATCGCGGACCTCTCGGCCTCGGCGCAGGCGAAGATCCTCCGGGTGGTGGAATACGGCCAGTACGAACGGGTGGGCGGCGAGACGACGCTGGAAACCGACGTGCGTCTGATCACGGCGACCAACCGGGACATCCTGGCCTTGGTGAAGAGCCGGGCCTTTCGTGAAGACCTCTACTTCCGTCTGCGCGGGGTGGTGATCCGGATCCCCCCGCTGCGCGAAAGGAAGGAGGACATCTCGCTGCTCGGCGAGACGCTTCTGGAGGACGCGAACCGGAAATACGACAAGGACGTGAAAGGAATCACGCCGGAGGTGATGGACCTGTTCCTCCAGTACGGGTGGCCGGGGAACATCCGGGAATTCAAGTCGGTGATCGCGTCCGCGGTGATCACGGAGACGACCTCGAAGCTCTCGGCGGAAAACAGGACGCTGAAAAACCTGATGTCCGCGCCCGAGGAATCGTCGCCGTCGGACACGGGGGAAATCTACTCCATGGAAGAAATGGAAAAAAGGCATATAATTTCTGTGCTCCGGCGATCGAACGGGAACAAGGCGAAGGCCTCTCGCCTCCTGGGAATCAGCAGGCCGACGCTCGACCGGAAGATCGCGAAGTTCGCGATCCGACTCGACCAGATGAAGGCCGAGGACAACCCATGACCCTCAAAGGGGATCTGGACAGCATCAGCCTCGCAGACGTCTTCCAGACGCTCTCCATGACGCAGCAGGAGGGGACGCTCTTCGTCCAGGACAGGGAGAGCCGGAAGGCGATCTACTTCTCCAAGGACGGGGTGCGTCTGGTGACGACGGGGGAGAAGAAGGGGGGGAAGCTGGGGGACATGCTGGTGGGGATGGGGAAGATCACGCAGGACCAGCTGGACGAAGCGCTGGGCATCCACAAGGAGGACGGGATCCGGCTCGGCGAGGTGCTGATCCGGCTCGGTTTCGTGACGGAAAAGGACATCGAAGCGGCGGTCCGCGTCCAGATCGAGGAAGAGATCTACGATTTGTTCTCGTGGGAGGGCGGTTCGTTCGAATTCGCGGAGGGTCCGCCGCCGGACGGGACCTTCGAGGCGGACGATCTGCCCGTCACGCAGCTGACCTTCAACGTCAACTCGTTGATCATGGAGGCGGCCCGCCGGATCGACGAGTGGGACCTCATCGAGAAAGTGATCCCTTCCACGCGCGAGATCTTCATCGTCGATCCCCGCGTGAACGAGCTCGAATACACGGACCGGGAACGCAGGATCCTCCGGTACCTGGACGGCCAGCACGACGTCCGGGAAATCGTCGACCATTCGCACGTCCCCAAGTTCGACGTCTGCAAGTTCATCTACCGGCTGGTGGAGGAAGAGAAGGTCCATCACGCGCCGTTCGAGACGCTGCTCGAGTTCGGCGACCAGGCCGTCAGCGAGGAGGATCTGCCCCGCGCGGTGAAGTTCTACGAGCAGGCGCTGCAAGGAAAGATCAAGAAGAAGTCGGACCAGATCAAGGCCCGTCTGAGGCTGGCCCAGGCGCTGGAGTATCTCGACCGGAAAAAGGAGGCCGCCGACCAGTACAAGGTCCTCGCCGACGCGAAAATCGAGGAAAAGGACGTCGAGGGCGCCATCAACATCTGGCAGAAGGTCATCGACCTCAATCCGCTGGATCTCGAGAACAAGGAACGCCTCATCAACGTCTACCTGGAAAACCGCGCCCATCTCGACCCCGGCCGCTCCGACGTGATCCGCTCCATCGAGTTCTCCCTGTTCAAGAACGGGAAATCCCTGGCCATGGCCTTCGCCTACGCCGGGCAGATCGACCGCGCCAAGGAGGTCCTCAACCGCCTCATCGAACTCGTCCCCAGCAACGTCGAACTCCGCAAGGCGCTCGCCAACATCCACCTGGACGCCGGCGAAAAGGCCGAAGCCGTGGAGGAACTCGAACACATCGCCCAGTTCCTCCTGGCCAACCGCAACTACGAGGAGATCCGCGAGGTCTACAAGAACATCCTCAAGATCGACCCCTCCCGCGCCGACATCCGCAAGAAAATCTCCATGATCGAGGCCGGCGAGGCCGTCGGCCCCACCTCCGAGAGGCGAAGCCTCCTCAAACCCCTCCTCATCGGCCTGGCCGTCCTGCTCGTCCTCGGCGCCGCCGGCGGGATCGGGTACTACCAGTTCCTCGCCCACCAGCAGTGGAAAACGGTGGCCACCGAGGCGCGCGCGATCTGGAAACGGTCCAAGGCCGACAACGCCACCCCCCAGGGAAAGAAACGATTCCGGGAAGAAGCCCGCGCGAAGGTGGAGGGGTTCCGCAAGAATTACCCCTATACCCCCTTCCAGAGCGACGACATCGAAAAACTCCTCAGCCAGTGGGAGGAGGAGGAACGCCAGGAAGAGGAGGAAATCCGCTCCTTCCAGGAGGGCCAGGCCAAGGCCGTCTCCGCCCTTCTCCTCGACATGGAAAATCTGTACAACAGCGAAAAACCGCTCGACGTCCAGGAACCGGTGGAAAAGATCGATCAGGCGTGGAAGGAAGCCCGCGACAACCCCTATGCCGACAAGCCCCTGAAGAAACTCGCCCAGCTGAAGAAGGCCTTCTTGCGGCTCCGCCGCGTCGCCGACGAGCTCTGGAACGAGGCCCGGAACGCCATCCGGAAAGCGGAAGAGACGGGAGAATTCCGCCAGTACTACGCGATCGCCTGGACGAAGCTCGCGGAGCTGTACGAGAAGGGAAGGCGGTTTCGCGACCTCTGGGAAAAGATCGAACTCCCCGTTCGTTTCGAGACCTCCCCCCCGGGCGCCGAGGTCGTCGTGAACGGCCGCCCCCCCCGGAAGACCCCGTTCACGTTCATGAAGGAGCCGGAAACCGCGCTGGACGTCCGCGTGAGCCGGCTGGGGTACCGGGACTTGCAGCGGACCGTCCGCAAGGAGAACCTGAGCCGGGACAAACCGATCGATTTCGAGCAGCTCTGCTTCCAGTCGTACGATCTGGAGATCGTCCCCCTGGCGGAGACGGCGATCCCGAACCAGAACGTGATTTCGGACCCCGTGGCGGCCGGGGGAAGCCTTTTCGTCGGCAACGACCTGGGGGACGTCATCGTCCTGACCCGCAAGGCCGACGCACTGACCGAGGAATGGCGATACAAGCCCAGCAAGGACGTGCTCAAGTATGCGTTCCGCAGCCGGTTCATCGCCTCCGATCGTCACGTCTTCTTTCCCTGCGAGGACGGGAAGGTCTACGGGATCGAAATCGCCGATCGCCTCCCCCTCCGGCCGGCCTTCTTCGCCCTCGATCCCCAGCGCGGCGAGAACGACCATACCATCCGGGGGCGCGGAGGCGCCGCCCTCTCCGGGCCGGGGGACGCCCTCGTGGTCGGCACCGACAAGGGCGTCACGGCCTTCGACCTGGCGACGAGGCGGATCCTCTGGCAATATCTCCTGGAGGACGCCGAGGACAAGGCCTGGGCGGTTCCGGCGTGCCACGAGGGGAAGGTCTACGCGGGGACCGACGCGGGAAAAATCCTCGCGTTCCGCCTGCACGAAGGCCCCGAGGACGGCAAACCGTTGTGGCAGGTGAGCACGCGCGGCGAGGCCATCCGGTCCGGTCTGGCCGTGTGGGAGACGCGGCTGTTCGCCGGCACGGAAAACGGGAATCTCCTGGCCCTCGATCTGCTGGAGGCCCGGGAGGGGTTGGAGGCGGGAGAGGGCATCGAGCGTCAATTCATGGGTTCGGGCACCAAGGTGACCTGCAAGCCCCTCTTCGCGGGCGGATTCCTGTTCGTGACGGCGGGCCGGTACCTCTACAAGTACAAGCCCACCACGCTGGAAATGGAATGGCGGTTCGACGCCGGAGGAAGATCGGGAAAAGTATCTCCGCCTTCGCGGATCGGGAACAGCATCTACCTCGGCAACGGCGACGGGACCCTGTTCGCCGTCGACTGGCGGGGGGACGCCCCCCAGCGGCGGTGGACGTGGAAGACGACGGGAGAGGTCCGGGTCCGACCCGCCACGGACAGGGAAGGATCCGTCTATTTCCTGACCCAGACGGAGGAAGAGATCCACATCCTCCTGTTCCGTGAATAGGAGGCAGGGCCTCCCGGCCGGCGGCGGGTGCCGCTTCCCGGGCCGGAGCCCGGGGCAGACCGGTGAGGGCTTCCAGGGGGGTTTTCCCTTGCCGTTGACGGTGAGCATTCCGTAAAATTTTACCCCTGTCCATGTTGTGGTTCTTCAGGGAATGGGGAGGAGATCGAAATGGGGTTCTTCGAGAACCTCAAGAAGAAGCGGGAACTGGCCCGGCTGGAGCGCCAGGTGGAGCTGAATCCCACGCCCTCCAATATGGCGATGCTGGCCCAGCGCTACATCAACATGGGCGACGTGGACAAGGCCTTCGAGATCGCGCAGCAAGGTGTGAAGGCCTTCCCGAACTCCGAGAAGATCCTGCGGGCGTTCCGGTACATCAAGAAGACGCAGCTGCAGGCGAAGATCCGGGAACTGAATTCGGTCATCCAGAAGAACCCCAATCCCGTGGCCTACGGCCAGCTGGCCATGATCTACAAGGATCTGGGGGACACGCACAAGGCGGTGGACATCTGTACGGATCTGACGCACAAATTTCCGCTGAGCGAGAATTCCTACCTGATCATCGGGGAAATCCGGTACCAGCGTTTCCACGAGGACCTGCTGGCGAAGGACGGTCAGCTGGCCATCGAGAACCTGGAGAAGGCGCTGGAGCTGAACGCGAGCAACTACAAGGCGTTGCGTCTTTCCGCCGAGATCTACATCGAGATCGGGCTTTTCGAGAAGGCGGCCAGGAACCTGAAGCAGATCCTGACGTTCGCCCCCACCGACGACGGGGTGCGTCGGCTTCTGGCCGAGGTGGAGGCGTTGGAAGCGGAGGTGGGGGAGATCGAGGAGGAGGAGCAGGAATGGCTGTTCATCCAGGTTGAAAACCGGCGCCAGTTCACGAACATCATCCGGGGCCCGGAATACGACAAGATGATCTTGCCGGTGATGGGTCCGACGGCAACGCGGTACACGATCAACCAGGACGTGCTCAAGCGGCAGATCAATTCGCTGGCCAAGATGCCGGGCCTGATGGGGGCGCTGGCGATGGAACGGGAAACGGGGAAGATCCTGGCGGATCGGATCGTGTTGCGGATCAAGAAGGAGGACCTGGAGGAAATGGTGAAGACCGTCTTCCGGGTGTCTCACAACGCTTCGCTCAGAATGGACGTGGGGAGTTTTTCCGCGGGTCGGGTGTCGGGGGATTTCGGGAACCTTCATCTGGTGGCGATGGAGGGAATCCTGGTGGCGATCCTCACGGATCCGCAGACGAAGCCCGACATCGTGGAAGGAAGCATCCAGGAGATGATGCCGGCGTTGTCCAACGCCGTCACCGCCGTGGAGTAGGATTCTGATCGCATGCTCCAGATTCTGAAAAAACTGAAACACGGGGTGGGCATCCGGGGATCCATGCTGGTGACGTCCGATGGCATCGTCGTGGCCGCGGATCTCGGCGGGGACCTGGAGGAAGAACGGGTTGCCGCCATGGCGTCCTCGGTGATCCAGGAGACGCAACGTTGTATTCACAAGCTGGATCTCGGTTCCTTCTACGAGTTCGTGCTCACGGCAATCCACGGCAAGATGGTGTTTCACGACATCGGCGTGGCGTTTCTGGTGGTGCTGACGGACAAGGGAATCAACCTCGACCATACGTTGATCGAAATCCGGGGAGCCGCCTTCAAGATCAAGTCGAGAGCGAAAATGAGCGAATAGGGCGAGAGGACTTTCGTTAGGATTCTCCCAGATGGTTCAGATCAATTTCGCCCGGCGAGAAGTCAACTGCAAGATCGTCTATTACGGTCCCGGGATGAGCGGGAAAACGACGAACCTGGAGAAGGTGTTCGAGAACGCCCCCGACGAGCACAAGGGCGAGCTCACCAGCATCGCCACGGAGGGCGATCGGACCCTGTTCTTCGATTTCCTGCCCCTGGACCTCGGAACCGTGGCCGGCATGAATACCAAGTTCCAGCTCTACACGGTGCCCGGCCAGGTCTATTACAACTCCACGCGGAAACTCGTCCTCCAGGGCGCCGACGGCGTCATCTTCGTGGCCGACAGCCAGAAGAAGAAGATGGACGAGAACATCGAATCCCTGGAAAACCTCGTCGAGAACCTCGAGGAATACAACCTCAGCATCGACGAGGTCCCCCTCGTCCTGCAGTGGAACAAGCGGGACATGCCCGACATCAGCTCCCCGGAAGAATTGAACGAGAAACTGAACATGAGGAACTGGCCGTCGTTCGAGGCCGTCGCCGTCACGGGCGAGGGCGTGTTTCCCACGCTCAAGGCCCTGTCCGCCAGGGTCCTGGAAAACCTGAACAAGGAATACGGGGGAGGCATGGAAGCGGCGCCGGCGGCCACGGCCGCGAAATCCGCCTCGGCCCCGGCGCAGGCCCAAGCCGCGCCCAAGGCCCAGCCGAAGCAGAAAGCCGCCCCCGCCCCCCCCAAGAAACCCGCGGCGGCTCCCCCCTCCGCGCCGCCGCCCAAGCCCAAGCCCAAGCCCAAGCCCCCCTCCAGCGCGCAAAAACCGCCACCGCCCAAGCCCAAACCCAAATCCCCCGCCGGGCCTTCGCGCGGCGCCCCGCGCGCGCCCAAGCCTCCTCCTCCCCCCCAGAGGCAGTCCAAAGTCGGCTTGATTGTCGTGCTCGTTTTGATCCTGGTCATCGCCGCCGCGGCGGCCGCCGCTGTCTTCCTGACCTCCGGCGGGGAGGGAGGTGCGTGATTTTTCCGCGGCCCATCGCTTACAGGAGCCACCCATGAAGGACGACGCTTCGAAAAAAATCAGGGAGAAGAGGCTGGTCTTCTACGCGGAGGACGTCGAGAGAATCGACAAGTACCTTCAGGAATTCCTGAAGCTCTCCAACGCCAAATGCGCCCTCCTCATCGACAAGGAAGGGCATATGGTCACCCGCGTCGGCGAAACCTCGGATTTCGACCTCGACACCATCTCCGCCCTCGTCGCGGGATCCTTCGCCGCCACCAAGGAAATGGCCCGGATTCTCGGGGAAGTCGAGTTCGCCGACCTCTTCCACCAGGGGAAAAACGAATCCATCCAGCTCCTTCTCGTCGGGGATCGGACCCTTCTCACCGTCATCTTCGACAAGAGCACCACGATCGGCATGGTCCGCCTCTACGCCAACGAGGTGGCCAAGAAACTCACGGGCCTCTTCCAGAAAGCCGCCGAGCGGAAGCCCAAGAAAGCCGAGAGGATCGGAAAGGATTTCGAGGCTTCCGCACGAAGCAAACTGGACGACCTCTTCGGCAAGTGACCCGGCCCTGGCCAAGGGGGTCCCCCCCGTGCCGGACGCCGGTCGAGGAGGCCGGGGCCAGTGCGGACCCTTGATCTATTCCCGCGCGCGCCGTTCTTTCTTCAGCGCACCCCGCGCCGCGGCGAACAGGGCCCGGGCCGCGGCCGTCCGGTAGTCGGGATAGGTCCAGGGCAGGGGAAGGAAAGCCCCCGCCTCCCAGAGCAATTCGACTTCCGCGAAGATCCCCCGTCCCAGGTAGACGCGGTGGGCCCTCTCTTTCGTGGAGGCCAGCGTCAGGTTGTCCAGCGTGAGCAACCCGGGATCGAGGTTCACGGGCCTCGGGACCGCCGCCTCGGGAAACGCCGCGAAAGCCCGCTCCTGATCCACGGCCCACCGTTTCCAGGCCGCGAGGTCCGGCCCCTTCCCGCAGGGACCGAAAACCAGGAAGCGCTTGAGGGCCTTGTCGCCCGTTTGGGGGACATAGTAATCGGTGCAATCGAAAGGGAACGGGTCGCCCACGAGGAGGGGGGGCCCGAAAACGCCGGCGAGGCGTTCCCCGGCGCGACGAAGGAATGGCTCGTCGCAGGCCAGCACGGCCGCCATGGGTGCGCCGAACGGTTCCCGATTCGTCATGTCCCCTCCCGGTGCTTCTTCCCCTTGCGAGGCGTTCCTGGCGGTATACGCTTGACAGGTCTCGCGAGGGAAGCTACCATCATTCCGTACCCCGCCCGCCGCCCTGGAGACAAGAATGGAACTGAAAGGCAATTTGGATTCCCATAACCTCCAGGAAATTTTTACCACGCTCGCCCGGAACAAGCAAATCGGCACGCTGATCGTTTCGGACGGCGAAAGCTCGAAGTACATCTACTTTGCAAGGGCGGGCGTGCGTCTCCTCTCCTCCGGGAGCCGGAAGAACATCCGGCTGGGGGACCTTCTCGTCAAGCGTCACAAGATCACGCCCGACCAGCTCCAGGCCGTGTTGGCCCGTCAGGAAGAGACCGGGGAAATGATGGGCAAAATCCTGATGGACTGGGGACTGGTCACGGAGGCGGAGATCGACGCGGCGGTGGGAAGCCAGATCGAGGAGGAAATCTTCGACCTCTTCACGTGGGAAAATGCGACCTTCAAGTTCTCGGAGGGCGCGCCCCCCAAGGAACTCTTCGATCCCAACCAGCGCGCCACGCGCCTCACCTTCGACGTGAACACCCTCGTCCAGAAGGCGGCGAACTACGTGGACGAGATCCAACGCGCGAAAAACCTCCTTCCCCCGCCGGATACGGTCTTCCAACTCGGCGAATTCACGGAACTGGAGTTCTACGAACGGGACGACGAGGACCCCGTCAAGCGCATCGTCAAGGCCATCGACGGCTTCCGGACGGTGGAGGAGATCGTGGAAGTCTCGGGGCTGAACCAGCTGCAGGCCGCGGAAATCCTGGGGACGCTGGTCCGGGACAAGAAGATCGAAAAGGTGGATGCCCCGCTTCCCGAGACGGCCCCGGGCAAGGAACTCTCCGCCTTCGTGGCCCAGTGCGAAAAGGAGCTGGAGAAGGACCCCGAGAACCTGGCGCTGAGAGAACGCCTCGCCCAGGCCTATTTCGACCTCGGAGAGATCGACAAGACGGTGGATCACCTCTCCTACGTGGCGGACGAGGCCTTCAAGGCGGGACGCCTCGAGGAGGGACTCGCCACGGCGCGGCGCATCAGCGAAATCGTTCCCGGGAACCTCGACAACCAGGAGCGCATTCTCCGCATCCATTTCGACCTGCGGGACACCGAGGGGGTCCTCGCTTCCGCGGCGGTTCTGGCCGAGCTCTACCGGAACGTCGGGGACAACGAGCGCGTCAAGAACATGTACAAGCTCGTGCTCGAGCTCGTCCCGGAAGACATCGAAATCCGGAAGAAGCTCATCAACCTGCACCTGGACAGCCAGGACCGCGACGCCGCCGCCGACGAGTACGAACAGATCGCGCGGATCATGGAGAGACGCGGCAACACGGCAGGCCTCTACGAGATTTACCAGAAAATCAGCCGCCTTGCGCCCCACCGCAAGGATCTCTTGAAAAAACTGAGATCCTCCGCCGACAAGCCCATGGTCAAGATTCCGCGGGCCCGGTTCCATTTCTTCAGGAAGATCTTCAAGATCGCCGTGGTCCTCGCCGTGCTGGGCGCGATCGGCGCGGGCGTCTGGTGGGAGATGAAGCAGCGCCGCGAGGCCGCCCCCCGCCTCCGCGAGGCCGAGGGCCTCCTGACCGAAGGCCAGTTCGATGAAGCCCTGGCGGTGCTGAAGAACCTCGAAAAATCCCACCCCTACAGCTCGCTTCCCTATCTGGTCATCCCCAAGAAGGTCGAGGCGGTGAAGAAAGCCCGCCGGGAGGAACAGGAGAGGAAAGAGCGGGAGGTTTCCGAGAGGATCGCCAAGGACCGCACCCGCTGGAAGAACCTGGAAGCCAAGGAAACGAGGGTCCGCCGGCATCTCGGAAGGCTTCTCGTGAGCAAGCTCGAGGACCTGCAAAAGGAGATCCGTGCCTTCGCCAACTGCGGCCGGGACAACGAATTCGTGGACCAGGCGAAGGCCTGGCTCGAAAACCGGGAAAAACACCTCCAGAAGGCCGCCGGATTGCTGGAGGAAGCCAAGGCCCTCGAAAACGACGGTCGCCTGAAAGACGGACGCCGCCTTCGAAATCGCCTCCTCGACGAGTTCGAGGACACCTCCTACGCCCTCGAGATGAAGATGCCCTATCAGATCCTGTCCGAACCCTCCCGCGCGGAGGTCTTCGACATGGAAGGCAACAAGATCGGGGAAACCCCCCTCATTCTTTATGAAGACATCTATTCGCCGAGCGGACTCAAGGCCTTCACCCTTCGCAAGGACGGCTACTTCGACGCCAAGATCGAAATCCTTCCCTCCGAAATCGCGACCGACATCACCTTCGAGGTGGACCTGAAACGGAAACCGCTCTGGATCCTGGAAACCGACGAGCCCATCTCCGCCGCGCCTCTCGTCCAAAGCCCCATGGTCTACGCGGGCAGCCGGGACGGCCATCTCTACGCCGTCGACACCCGGCGCGTGGACCCCCTGAAAGAAGTCACATGGCAGGCGGCCTGGCGGTTCAAGCACCCCGGACGCGTGGGGCTGGGGGGCATCATCTACACGCCAACGGCATTCAAGGACATGGTCATCTTCCCGCACAAGGATTCCTACCTGTACGCCGTTCGCAACGGCGCCGAGGTCTGGAGCTACGGTTTCGGCATCGGGAAC
>CAZDSO010000106.1:0-18238 GCA_964508045.1 uncultured Planctomycetia bacterium
ATTCTTGATTTTTCTTCGTGCCTTGGTGCCTTGGTGCCTTGGTGTTCAGAACCGCATCGCCGCGGTGCTGCGGGCTGGAAGCCCGCGGTCCAACGCCGACGGATCGCCGTGGTCCCGGGCCGGAAGCCCGCGCGGCCCGGGACACACGCCTCCCACAAACGGCACCCCGTTTCGCAAGACGCAATCTAGCTTCCGCGCAGGGCTTTCGTCTTTTCCTCGTCCACCGCGAGCGATTCGGGATCGATCGCCACCCCGTAGTCGTCGCGGGCCGCGTCGATCGAGACCTTCCCTTCCCGTACGTCTTGCAGGACGCGGTCCGCGGGCCGTTTCCGCGGATCCCCGCAGCCGC
The DNA here is from genome assembly GCA_964508045.1 of uncultured Planctomycetia bacterium. Taxonomy (GTDB): domain Bacteria; phylum Planctomycetota; class JAKEIC01; order JAKEIC01; family CAZDSO01; genus CAZDSO01. Next base: position 350 of record CAZDSO010000106.1, read on the forward strand.
CGCCGCCCCCCGCTTCCTGGTGGTAGACCGTGCCGGCGGGAACGTTCTCGACGAGGTCCTTGGTGTTCGCCGCGTAGACGGTTCCGTCGGGGTAGCGGAGCTCGATCTTGTTGAGGGCGCCGGGCTTTCCGCCGTTGACGCCGAGCGGGGGCTCGATGTCGCCTTCCCCGAACGTGACGAACTTGACGCCCTCCCCGCCGTACACGAGCTCGGTGACCACGCCCAGCCCGCCGCGCCACGTGCCCGCGCCCGCCGAGTCCGTCCAGTACTCGTGCCGGAGGACCCGGTGGGGGGTCTGGAGCTCGAACATCTCGTAGTCCTGGTCGAGGACGCCGCCCGAGGCGTCGATCATGCCGATGTGGTCGTAGCCGTCGCTTCCCTCGATGGCGCCGGATCCGCCCTTGAGCCCCATGAAGCAGATGTCCACGAAGGGCTCTCCCTTGCGCGGGTCGATGCCGGTGGTCAGCGAGCAGAGGAGGCTGTTCCACTCCGCGGTCACGCGGCCGGGGATGACGGGGGCGAGGGCCCGCTGGATGGCGCTGGCGGTGAGGGGACAGAGGTGATTGCCGTAGGTGGTGGCGGCGGGGTAGGAAGCGTTGATCACCGTTCCCTGGGGAATCGTCATGCGGACGGGCCGCACCATGCCGTCGTTGTGGGGCATGTCGGGGTTGACCATCTGGAGGAAGGTGAGCATCACGGCCGAGGCGGAGGAGGTGTAGGTCCCGTTCACGAAGCCCTTCGTCTGGGGATCGGTGCCCGTGAAGTCGAAGTGGATGTCGTCGCCCTTCACGTCCACCTTGACGCGGATGGTGTACTTCGAGCCCGGGTTCTTCCCGTCGTAGTAGCCGGTGGCCTCGCCTTCGTACGCGCCGTCGGGGATGGAGCGGATCTCGGCGCGCATCATCTTCTCGGTGGCGTCGAAGAGGTATTGCTTGTGGGCGTCGAAGACGTCGAGCCCGTACTTCCCGACCAGGGCCTTGACGCCCCGCTCGCCCACCGTGCACGAGCCGATCTGGGCCCGCATGTCCTCTTCCACGATCTTCAGGCGGATGTTGGCGAAGATCAGCCCCCAGACGTCCTTCTTCACCTTCCCCTTCTCGATGACCTTGACGGGGGGAATGCGCAGCGCCTCCTGCCAGACCTCGGTGGCCTGGGGGTTGTAGCCGCCGCGCACGGCCCCGCCGATGTCCGCCTGGTGCCCCTTGCAGGCGGCCCAGCCCACGAGCACCGGCTCGCTTCCCTCCGGCTCGTGAAAGATGGGCTTGTAGACGGCCACGTCATTGTTCTGGTTGCCCAGGGAAAAGACGTCGTTGTGGAAGATGACGTCGCCGGGATGGAGGTCGCCCTCGAAGAACTCCGCGATGTACTCGCAGACGGGCCCCAGCGAGAAGGAGAGGATGGGCAGGTTCTCCTTCTGCTCGAGCATCTTGCCCTTCGCGTCGTAGAGCCCCGTGACGAAATCCTGCGCCTCGCAAAGGATGGGACTGCGCGTCGTCTTGGTCAACGCGATGGACATCTCCTCGGCGATGGACTTGAACCGCCGCTGGAGGATGGAAACCAGGACCTTGTCGATCTCGGGCATGGCGCCCCCCTATCAATGCGATGCGCCCGCGTGCCGTTCTCCACTCGGGGATCCCTATCCCGCATGCTTCCCCAGAACGCGCGCCTCCACCTCCGCGCTCTTCTCCCGGAGATGGAGCGTGTAGCTCCCGAACCGGTCCACCAGCACGTCGAACTCCGGCGTGACGAACGTGGTCGTGTTGACCTGTTCCAGGATCGCCGGCCCCCGGACGCGGTTTCCGTGGCGCAGGGCGAAGGCGTCGTACACGTCCACGTCAGCGAAGCGTTTCTCGCCGGGAAGCCAGGCGCGGCGGCTTCCCTTCTTCGCGGCGTCGGGGCTCTCGCCCGCCGGAGACTGCTCGGCGAACCCGGGCTTCTCGGTGCGCCCGATGACCTGGAGCCGGATGTTGATCAGCTCCACGGGCGTCCCCTCCTCTTCCAGCGAATAGCCGAACAGCCGGTCGTGCTCGGGATGGAAACGAGCGGCCATGGCCTCGAAGTCGCCCCGGTCCGCCTCCTCGGCGGGGATCTCCACGGTCACCTCGTGGTACTGGTTGAGGTACCGCAGGTCGAGCTGGTGGACGAAGGCGGTGCGCTCGAGGGAAACCCGCTCGGCCTCGAGGAGCCGGCGCCCCTCCTCGCGCATCCGGGCGAACAGGTCGCGAAACGTCTCCCGGTCCGCCCGGTCGAGGCGGACCGCGTAGGTGCGAACGAAATTGTGCTTGAGATCGCTCATGAGCATGCCGGCGGCGCAGAAGATGGAGGATTCCCGCGGGACGATGAGCACGGGGCACTCGAGTTCCAGCGCGATCCGGGCGGCGTGGTTGGGCCCGGCGCCGCCCGCCACGAGCAGGGGAAAATCGCGCGGGTCCTGGCCGTGCTTCACGGCGAGTTCCCTCACCGCCGCCGCCATGTTGGTGTTGATCACGTCGTACATGCCCGCGGCCGCCTCCTCCACCGACGATCCCATGCGCCCGGCGATCCGCGTCGACACCGCTTCCCGGGCCTTCCCCACGTCCAGCTTCATCTTCCCGCCCGCGAAGTAGTCGGGATCGAGGTAGCCCAGAAGGAGGTCCGCATCGGTGCACGTGGGCTCCCCCCCGCCCAGCCCGTAGCAGGCCGGTCCCGGCTTCGCCCCCGCCGACTGCGGCCCCATCCGGAGAAGACCGCCCTCGTCGAGCCACCCGATGGAGCCCCCGCCCGCGCCGATGGTCACCACGTTGAGCATGGGCAACGCCAGCCGCAGGCGGTCGATCTCCCCCGCCGTGGTGACGAACGGACGCCGGTCCTTCATCAGCGCCGCGTCGAAGGACGTGCCCCCCATGTCCATGGTGATGCAGTCGCTCCACCCCTGCGCCCCCGCATAGGTCACCCCCGCCACCGGCCCGCCCGCCGGACCCGAAAGCAGCGTCGTGGACGCGGCGTCCCGCGCCACCGCGGGGCTCGTGACGCCCCCGTTCGACTGCATGATCAAAAGCACGCCCTCGAACGCCACGTCCGAGAGGCGCCGGGCCAGCGCGTCCAGGTACCGGGCCAGGATGGGCCCCACGTAGCTGTTCAAGACGACCGTGGAGATCCGGTCGTAGAACCGGATCGAGGGGAGGAACTCCGAGGAGACCGTCAGGTAGAGATCGGGAAGCGCCTCGCGGAGCCGGGTCGCCGCTTCCGCCTCGTGGGCCGGGTTGGCGAAGGCGTTCAAAAAGCAGATCGCAGCGGCCTCCACCTTTTCGCGACGGAACGTCTCGATCCCTTCCTCCACCGAGGCGGGATCGAGGGGGGTGAGCACCTCGCCTTCGGCCCCGACCCGCTCGGCCACCGGGATCCGGAGGTCCCGCGCGGCGAGAGGCGCCACGTTCTGGAAGCGGTTGTTGTACTGCTCCTCCCGGATGCCGCGCCGCATCTCCAGCGCGTCGCGAACGCCCGCCGTCGTGAGCAGGCCGGTCTTCGCGCCGGTGCGCGTGAGCACGGCGTTGGTCGTGACCGTGGTCCCGTGGACGATGAGGTCGACGTCCTTCAGGAAGTCCACGGTCGGCCGGCCGTGGGCCTTCGCCATCTCCTCGATGCCCCGCATCGTGGCGACGGAGGGGTCGTCCGGGGTGGAGAGGGTCTTGTAGATCTCGCTGGAGCGGTCGTCCAGCATGAGGAGGAAGTCGGTGAACGTTCCTCCGACGTCGATGCCGATGCGCATGAAAGGGGCTCCCTCTGCTCGACTCTGGATCGAATCACCATAGCGCGGGCGGGGAGAATCGTCAATCGATCGCACGGGAGTTGGGATGGTAGATTATGGATTGGAGATTGCAGATTTCAGCATCTTGTAGCAGTCCGCGTATTTCCCAAACCCCACGCGTTGCAGTTTCCCGTTGACGGAGCCGAAAGCCGCCAGTATCGTGGCCGCACGTCCAGAACCGTCCCCGTCTCCTTGCGGTGCGACCGATCGTGAAGATCATCGTCCTGGCCAAGCAGGTTCCCGATACCACCGACGTCAAGATCGACCCCAGGAAGGGAACGCTGATCCGGGAAGGGGTGGACGCGGTGGTGAACCCCGAGGATCTCGTCGCCGTGGAGGCCGCGTTGCGCTTCCGGGACGACCACGGCGGGACCGTCACCGCCGTCTCCATGGGCCCCCCCCAGGCGCGGGAAGCCCTGTTCGAGATCCTCGCCATGGGCGCCGACGACGCCGTGCTGCTCACCGACCGCGCCTTCGCCGGGGCCGACACGCTGGCGACCGCCTATACGCTGGCGCGCTGCATCGAAACCCTCGGCGATTTCGACCTCATCCTCTGCGGCCGCCAGGCCATCGACGGCGACACCGCGCAGATCGGGCCGGAAGTGGCCGAGATCCTCGGCGTTCCCCAGGTGACCTACGTGCAGGGTCTCGAGGTCGTCGAGGGGGGGATCCGCGCGCAACGGGCGCTGGAGGACGGCTTCGAGACGATCGAGACGCCGCTTCCGGCGCTCCTCACCGCGGTCGGCGATCTCGCCTCCCCCCGCCTTCCCACGGTGGAGGGGATCATCGACGCCTGCGATCCCGGCGAGCGGCTCCGGGTGTGGAACGCGGCCGACATCCGCTGCACGGCCGATCGCATCGGCCAGCACGGGTCGAGGACCTGGGTGGTCAAGACGGAAGCGCCGCGACAGACGAGGCTGGGCGAGCGCCTCGAGGGCTCACCGGAGGAGCAGGCGTCCGGACTCCTGGAAGCCTTGAAGAAGAAGAACCTGATTCCGTGATGCGATGGCGATCTGGATCGAAGCCGAGGCCTGCACGGGTTGCGGCCTGTGCGTGAAAGCCTGCCCCTACGGCGCCGTGGAGGTGGTCGAGGGGAAGGCCGTCCTCAACGACCGGTGCACGCTGTGCGGCGCCTGCATCGAGGCCTGCCGGCACGGCTGCATCCGCACCGACGTGGTGGAGGAGACGCCCGACCTGTCCGGGTACCGCGGGATCCTGGTCTTCGCGGAACAGCGCGAGGGCGCGATCCATCCCGCCGTGATCGAGCTGCTCGGCGCCGGCGCCGGCATCGCGGCGGCGTGCGGGGAGCCGCTGGAGGCGGCGCTGGCCGGCCGCGACGTCCGGGAGGCGGCGGAGAGCCTGATCCCCTTCGGGGCGAGCACGGTCCACGCGATCGACGACCCGGCGCTGGAAGCGTACCGGACGTTGCCCTACGCCACCTCGCTCGCGCGTCTCATCGAGGCGCGCAAGCCCTCGATCGTGCTGTTCGCGGCGACGCACGTGGGGCGTGATCTGGCGCCGCGGATCGCGGCGCGGCTGGGCGTGGGGCTGACGGCGGACTGCACGGGGCTCGAGATCGACGCATCGACGGGGCACCTCAAGCAGATCCGTCCCGCCTTCGGGGGGAACGTGATCGCCACGATCCTGTCCCGGACCACGCGCCCGCAGATGGCCACGGTCCGGCCGGGCGTGATGGCGCCGGCGGAGAAGGATGCGTCCCGGGGGGGCGAGGTCGTGCCCTTCGAGGCGTCGATCCGGGAGGCGGACGGGGCGGCGAAGGTGGTGGAGCGGGTGAAGAGACGGAAGAGCGGGGGGGACATCCGCGACGCGAGCGTGATCGTGGCGGGAGGGCGCGGGGTGGGATCCGCGGAGGGCTTCGAGAGCCTGCGGGCGCTGGCGAAGGCGCTGGGGGGCGCGGTGGCGGGCTCGCGCGTGGCGGTGGAGCTGGGCTGGGTCCCGGCGGAGAACCAGGTCGGCCAGACCGGGTTCACGGTCCGTCCGGACCTCTACATCGCGTGCGGGATCTCGGGCGCGGTGCAGCACGCCGCGGGCATGATGGGCTCGGGCACGATCGTGGCGGTGAACCGCGATCCGGGGGCGCCGATCTTCGAGATGGCCGACTTCGGCATCGTCGGCGACGTGCATGCGGTGGTACCCCTGCTCACGAAGGGGCTTGTGGACCGCGAGCGATGATCAAGGAAGAGACGAAGAGCCTGCTGAGGAAGATCGTGGCCCGGTTCGTGGACCGGGAAGTGAAGCCCGTGGCCAACGACCTGGACGCGGCGGAGGAATTTCCCTGGGATCTGTTCCGGCGTGCAGCGGATCTGGGCCTGTTCAAGGTCCGGTACGCCAGGGAGAAGGGGGGCGCGGGGGGCAACGCCACGCTCTACAACATCGTCTGCGAGGAGCTCGCCCGGGGCTACCTGAGCCTCGCGGCCATCACGGCCATGCAGGGGCTGATGTGCACGGACTTCATCTACAAGTACGGGACCGAGGCGATCCGCGACAAGTACTTCCACCCGGCCATGCGCGGCGAGGTCGTGGGGGCGTTCTGCCTGACGGAGCCGGACGGGGGCACGGACCTGACGGCCATCCGGACGATGGCGAGGCGCGAGGGCGACCGGTTCGTGCTGAACGGCGTGAAGACGTGGATCACCAACGCGCCGGTGGCGAAGATGTTCACGGTGCTGAGCCTGACGGACGACCGCGAGGGGATCCGGGGCGCGAACTTCTTCCTGGTGGACCGGGACATGCCGGGGGTCCAGGTCTCGAAGAAGTTCCCCAAGATGGGCACGCGGGCCTCGATCATCTCGGAGGTCGCGTTCGAGGACGTGTCGTTGCCGCTGGACCACCGGCTGGGGGACGCGAACCGGGGCATCGGGAACCTGATGCGGATCCTCGCCGAGATCCGGACCATGACCGCCTCGCTCAGCCTGGGGCTGGCCCGCGCGGCGTACGAGGACAGCCTGCGCTACGTGCAGGAGCGCGTCGCGTTCGGCAAGCCGATCGGGAAGTACCAGGAGATCCGGGCCAAGATCGCGAACATGGCCACGGAGATCGAGGCCTCGAGGCTCATGCTCGCCTGGGTCACCGACAAGCTGGACCGTTCCGAGCGGTGCCTCAAGGAGGCCTCGATGGTGAAGTACTTCGTCTCGGAGGCCGCGTGCCGGGCCTGCGACGAGGCGACGCGCATCTTCGGGGCCTACAGCTACTCCAACGAGTACGACGTGAACCGCTACTACCGGGACACGCGGTTCTTGCTGTTCGGGGGCGGCACGTCGGAGATCCTGCGCGACATCATCGCGCGGGAGCTGGGGCTGTAGGGGTTATTGGTCATTGGTTATTGGTCATTGGTCACTGGTCACGGTTTACGGGTGATGTGTGCGAGTCACCCATGGATTCTCGGTGTTGGAGGGCGAGCCTCCTGGCGAGCCAGCCGTGTTTGGGCTCGGGAGGACCCTCGCCCTCCAAGGTTGATTCGAGGAAGACGATTTTCCAGTACGGTCTTTGCGTCGGACTTCCGGCCTTGGACTTTGGACTGTGGACTCTGAACGGACATCTGAAATCCATTCGGGTGTCTGGTGAAGGAGAAGAGCATGAGCGAGGAGAAGCCGGTGCGCGTCCTGGTCGCCAAGCCGGGGCTCGACGGGCACGATGTCGGCGCCAAGGTGGTGTGCCGGGCGCTGATGGAAGCGGGGATGGAGGTGATCTACACGGGGCTCCGCAAGTCCCCCGAGGAGATCGCCCAGGCGGCCCTGGACGAGAACCCGGACGTCCTGGGGCTGTCCGTGCTGTCGGGGGCGCACGTTCCCGCGTGCCGCCGGGTGGCCCAGGCGCTGAAGGAGCGCGGCGTGGAGGACCTTCTCTGGATCGTGGGGGGCAACATCCCGAGGCGCGACGAGGAGGCGCTGAAGGCGCTCGGCGTGGACGGCGTCTTTCCGAACGGGACGCCCCTGGACGCGGTGGCGGATTTCATCCGCCGGGAGGTGAAGCGATGAGCGACGCCGGCAAGAAAATCAAGCCGCTGTTCTGGGAGTCGGGCCTCGAGATCGAGCCCGTCTACGGCCCCGAGGACGTGGAGGCGAGCGGGGGATGGGACGGGATCGGGGAGCCGGGCGCCCATCCCTTCACGCGGGGCATCCACGACCTCATGTACCGGAAACGCCCCTGGACCATGCGCCAGTACTCCGGGTTCGGCACGGCTTCCGAGACCCACGAGCGGTTCCTCTACCTGATCAAGCACGGGCAGACGGGGCTGAACGTGGCGTTCGATCTGCCCACGCAGTGCGGGCTCGATTCCGACGACCCGATGGCCGAGGGGGAGGTGGGGCGGGTCGGCATGGCCGTGGACAGCCTGGCCGACGTGGAGGAGGCCTTCCGCGACATCGACCTCAACGAGATCACGGTCTCGCTCACCATCAACGGCTCCGCCGTCGCCATCATGGCCATGTACTTCGCCATGGCGAAGAAGCGCGGCTTCGCGCTCCCGACGCTTCGGGGGACCGCGCAGAACGACATCCTCAAGGAGTTCATCGGGCGGGGCACCTGGATCTTCCCGGTGGAGGCGTCCATCCGGCTGGTGGGGGACACGATGGAGTTCTGCGCGAGGAACGCGCCGAAGTACAGCCCGGTGAGCGTGTGCGGCTACCACATCCGCGAGTCCGGCGCCACGCCCGCCCAGGAGATGGCCTACGGTCTCTCCATCGCCCGCGCCTACCTGGACCACGCGCTCGAGCGGGGCCTGGAGGCCGACGGCGTCGCGCGGGGGATCACGTTCAACTTCGACATCTTCGGCAACCTCTGGGAGCAGGTGGCGAAGTTCAGGGCGGGGCGGCGCTTGTGGGCGACGATCCTGAAGGAGACATACGGGGTGAAGGATCCGAAGGCCATGCGCCTTCGCATGATCGCCGGCGGCGGGGGCGGCGGCCTGACCATCCAGCAGCCCGAGAACAACATCATGCGCGGGGCCTACTACGGGCTGGCCAGCGCGCTGTCGGGCACGCAGACCATGGCCCTTTGTTCCTACGACGAGGCCTACACGATCCCCAGCGAGCATGCGGCGAAGCTCTCGCTTCGGACCATGCAGCTGATGATGCACGAGATCGGTCTCTGCGACACCGTCGATCCACTGGCCGGCTCCTGGTTCGTGGAGACGACCACCAACCGCATGGAAGCCCTCATCCGGGAGATCATGGAGCGGCTCGACAAGGAGGGGGGGATCGTCCGCGGCGTGGCCGAAGGACGCGTCCAGGCGGAGGTGAACCGTCAGGCCTTCGAGCGCGAGAAGAGGATCCAGTCCGGCGAGATGAAGAAGGTCGGCGTCAACTGCTTCTGCGAGGAGGAGGAGGAGCCGGAGATCGAGTTCCACCCCTACCGCGAGGCGGAGGCGAAGAAGCAGGTGCAACGGCTCGAGAAGATCCGGAAGGAGCGCGACGACGCGAGCGTGAAGAAGACCCTCGAGGCGGTCCGGAAGGCCGCCTCCGAAGGCCAAAACGTGATGCCCGCCGTCATCGACGCCGTAGGCGCCTACGCCACGGTGGGGGAGGTCTGCGGCGCGCTCAAGGAGGTCTTCGGCACGTACGAGGAGCCGATCCGGTTCTAGCGGGCCGAAATGGCCGGGGCGCGCGCCGAGATTTCAGCATCCCCTGATCAACAGGAAGGGGAATTTCCGATTCGGAAGATAGATCTTGCGATATGACCATGTTATAGCTAATATGCATGCATGATTGATCGTTACCTGGCTAGAAAACTTCCTTCAGGGGCGCCTCCCAGGAGGATCATCGCCTTGACGGGCGCCCGCCAGGTGGGCAAGACCACGCTCGCCCGGTCGATGTACGAGGGAGCGTACCGCTATCTGAACCTCGATTCTCCGGGAGAGAGAGCCCGCCTTCTTGCCGTGGAATCGGAAGCCTGGGGAGAGGTGGTCGGTCCGGCGGTGCTGGACGAGGTGCAGAAGGCGCCGCTTCTTCTCGAGAAGCTCAAGTGGTCCTACGACGAGGGGGACGTCGATTTTTCGGTCGTCCTCGGATCTTCGAGGATCCTGCTCCTCGAGAAGGTGAGGGAATCCCTGGCGGGCCGCGTTTTCCTGCACGAGCTCTGGCCGCTGACGGCGGGGGAGCTGATCTCGCGTCTCGGAGGCAAGACCTCCGAGACGCCCCTGATCCTCCGCATCGTCCGGAATCCGGCGGTTCTTCCAGCGACGCTGGGGACTCTGGAAAAGGGAGTCGTGGGATCCCGCCGGGGGGAAGCGCGCGCCTCCGTGGACCACCTTCTTCGATGGGGAGGTCTTCCCACGCTTCTCCAGTATCCCGAAGAGGACAGGCTCGAGTGGCTGGACGCCTACCAGGCGACGTATCTGGAGAGGGATCTCGGGGACCTGGCGCGGCTGAGGGACCTGGAGAGTTTCTCTTCCCTGCAGAGGCTTGCGGCGCTTCGGGCGGGCAGGATCTTGTCCTATTCCGATCTGTCCAGGGATGCGGGGCTTTCCGTGAGCACGGGGCGCCGTTATCTGCGATATCTGGAGCTTTCCTATCAGGTCTTTCCTCTTCCCGCCTGGTCGGGGAATCCGTCGACCCGGCTGATCAAGGCGCCGAAACTGGTCTGGTTCGACATGGGCGTCCAGCGTTCCCTGTCCGGCCAGATCCGCGGACTGACGGGAGAGCAGTACGAGAGCGCCATGGTCGCCCAGATCCTCACGACGCTCTGGAGTCTCGGCCTGCGCGTCCGGGGATTCCATCTTCGCACGGCGGGGGGGCTGGAGGTGGACCTCGTGCTGGAGGGACCGGAAGGCATCCTGGCGGTGGAGATGAAGAACCGGTCCTCGGTGGAGACGCGGGACGCGTCGTCCGTGGAGAGGGCCCGCCGGATTTTGGGAAGCCGGTATCGCGGAGGGATCGTGGTTTACCGGGGCGAGGAGATCCGCCGTCTCACGGAGAGCGTGTGGGCCGTCCCGGACCCGGTTCTTCTCACATGATCCGCCGGCATCGTAGATTCCAGAATTCCTCACGACATCTCCTCCTTCCCCATTTTCCAATTCCCGATTCCCCCTCCCCCGCGCATCCCCTACAATTTCCATTCTGTCCGGTCCTTTCCGACCCTCATGGAGGACCCAGGCGTGACGAACAACGACGTCCCGCAGGACGAGCGCCCCGTGGTGCTCAGCGCGGAACAGGCCCTGAGCATTCCCTACGCGACCCAGCGCTTCGTGCAGCTGGGGTGGCGCGTCATCCGCCTCGAGCCCACGCCCGTGAAGGGCCGCCAATCCAGGGGGGATCCCAACCGCTACATCGGCCGGCCCGTGGCGGGCAAGGACCGGCACAGCTACTTCGTCGCGGTGAACGCCGGCAAGGAGGCCGTGGCCGTCGACCTGAAGGCGGAAGAGGGCCGCGCCCTCCTCGCGCGCCTGATCCGCGAGCTCCGCGTGGACGTCTTCTGCACCAACACCATGCCCGCGCGCCACGAGACGCTCGGCATCGACCCGGACACCCTCCGCGAGGTCCGCCCCGACCTGATCTGGGCGGGCATCTCCGCCATGGGCCGCGCGTACCCCGACGTGCCGGGCTACGATCCCATGGTCCAGGCGCTGGCCGGCTACATGGACCTCACCGGGGACCCGGAGGGCCCGCCGATGCAGTGCGGCATCCCGCTGGTGGACCTGAAGGCGGGCGACGAGGTCTTCGCCCAGGTGATCCGGGCGCTGTGGGAACGCGAGAAGACGGGCGAGGGTGGCGTGGTCGACGTCTCCATGGCCCGGGCCGCGGTGAGCTGGCTTCCCACCTTCCTCCCCATGCTCGACATGGGCAGCCCGCCGGCGGAGCTGAAGCGCTCCGGCAACGAGCACCGGCAGTTCATCCCCGTCAACGCCTACCCCGTCGCCGACGGCTACATCTACATGGCCATCGGGTCCGACGGGCAGTGGGCCCGTTTCGTCCGGCAACCGATGTTCTCGGCGTTGAAGGACGAGAAGTACGACACGAACGAGGGGCGGCGGACCCACAAGAAGGAGCTCCACGCCTCGATCGCGGAGATCACCTCGAAACACCGGTGCGAGGAGGTGGAGGAAACCCTGGCGAAAGCGGCCATCCCCCATTCCAGGATCACGCCCGTCGAGGGCGTGTGGGACCTCCCCTTCGTGGCCGAGTGTGCCCTGAAGACGCGGACCCCGGACGGGAAGACCGTGCGCCTGCCCCCCGCCCCCGTGGACACGGATTTCCTCGGCGCGCGGGAGGGGAGCCTGCCCTTCGCGCCGACCTACGGCGAGCACACGGACGCCGTGCTCGGCGAAGCGGGCCTGGACGCGGGCGAGATCGCGGGACTCCGGGACGGGGGGGTGGTGGCCTAGACCGACAACGCAGACTTGCGAAGGTTGCCTTGCAAGAAATCACAAATCATAAAGCAGCATTGCCGCAACCAAAGCGCCTTCAACACCAAGAAAACAACAATTCGACGTGTAGGGGTTCAACGCAGACCGCAGAGGTTACAATGGCCGGTCGGGGATTTCAGATTTCAGATTGGAGATTTCAGCCATAGCCGCGGCCGGGAGCGCGCCTGCCTGTCGCCGTTCGCGACGGCAGACAGGGGCTTCCAGCCCGCGCAACTCGGAGGGCTGTTTTCAGGGGATCCTGAAACCGGGTATCTGAAATCCCTACGAGAAGAGGCTGATCATGACCTACGACTACCTCAGGCCCCGGTCGCTGGAAGAGGCGTTCGATCTCGCCGGGAACCGGGAAGGGGCGCGCTTCGTCGCCGGGGGCACGGACCTTCTCGTGCAGATGCGAAAGGGGCAGGCGCCCGCACCGCCGGTGCTGATCTCCCTCAGGAACATCCCCGAGCTTCGCGGCGTCGAGACGGGGGGCGTCTTCCGGATCGGGTCCGCGACGACCGTGGCGGCGTTGATCGAACACCGGGACCTGATGGAGACCTTCCCCTCGCTGGCCCGGGCCGCCCGCTGGCTTGGAAGCGCGCAGCTCCAGTCCACGGCGACGGTCGGCGGGAACCTCGCCAACGCCTCCCCTGCGGCGAATCTCGCGCCCCCGCTTCTGGTGCACGAGGCCCGCGTGGAGATCCGCTCGAAGAGCGGGGCGTACGAGGTCCCCCTGGAGACCTTCTTCACCGGCCCGTGCGCCTCGTGCCTGAAGCCGGGCGAGGTCCTCGCGGCCGTGAACGTTGCGGAACCCGCGGGCGAGGGGCGGGAGACGTTCCTCCGCAAGGCACGCGTGCGCATGGACCTCGCCCAGGTCTCCGTGGCGGCGCGGATCGAGACGGACGGGAAGGTCTGCACGCGGGCGCGTCTCGCGGCGGGCGCGGTGGCGCCGACGCCGCTCAGGCTGAAGGAGGTGGAGGCGCTTCTGGAAGGCCGCGAGCTCTCGAGCGCCGTGATCGGAGAGGCCGCGGAAGCGGCGGTCCGGGCCGTCGCGCCGATCTCGGATCTTCGGGCGAGCGCAGAATACCGCCGGACGATGACGGGGGTGCTGGTGCGCCGCGCCGTCGCGGCGCTGGCGGAGGGGAAGGGGGAATAGGGAAAGGGGAATGGAATCGAGGGAGTTCGGAATTACGAATGAGGGAATTGAGAAGTTGGAGGGCGAGCCGGCTCTGTCTTGGCTCGGGGGGACCCTCGCCCTCCAAGGACGATCAGGTGGATCAGAATGAGAATCAGGATGATCAGGCTCGAGAAAACGGTACGGATTCCGGGATTCTCCTTCTCGTGAGAGGCGAGCCATGAAGACCGAGATCACGCTGACGGTGAACGGGTACGAGACGGACGTTTCGGTGCGCCCGACGGACCGGCTTCTCGACGTCCTGCGCGGCCCGCTGGGGCTCACGGGGACCAAGGAAGGGTGCGGGGACGGCGAGTGCGGGGCCTGCACGGTGATCGTGGACGGGCGTCCCGTGAATTCGTGCCTCTACCCGGCGCTGGAGGCGGAGGGGCGGGAGGTCGTGACGATCGAGGGGATGGAGGGGCCGGAAGGGAAGCTGTCCGAGGTGCAGGAGGCCTTCGTGGACGGGGGAGCGATCCAGTGCGGGTTCTGCACGCCGGGGATGATCCTGGAAGCGAAGGCGCTGCTCGACCGCAATCCCGACCCCACGGAGGATCAGGTGCGCGAGGCGCTGGCGGGCAACCTGTGCCGCTGCACGGGTTACGTGCAGATCGTGCAGTCGATTCTCGACGCGGCGAAACGGCTGCGAGAGGCGGAAGGGGGGAGCGGGAAATCGTCATGAGTCCCTTACGAATACTTTTATTTATGAATTGGGTGACGGAGGGTTGGAGGGCGAGCCTCTCCTCCTTCGATTGCAGGTGGTTGCGAGAGCTACGGAGGACCCTACGTAGCCCTTGCAAGAGCCGATCGGCGTAGTACGGGCCGGCGAGCCGACAGTGTTTTGGCTCGGGGGGACCCTCGCCCTCCAAGGAACCGCGATGAAACATGAAATGATACGAATGAGTGCAGAACCGTAAGGCACGATTTTGCACTCCTTGGTATGTGCTGGCTTTGACCCGAAATCGAAAGAGGTTTCCGTGAAGACAGCGTATCGCCACATCGGCCGTGACGTGCCGCGCCCCGACACGCCGGACAAGGCCGCCGGCAAGGCCCAGTACATTCACGATCTGACCCGTCCGGGCATGCTCGCCGGGAAGATCAAGTTCAGCGAGCACGCGCACGCGAGGATCCTTTCCATCGACACCTCGAGGGCGGAGAGGTTGAAGGGGATCCGCGCCGTGCTGACGGCGGAGAACACGCCGGCAATCCGGATCGGGTTCCTCAGGGACAATCCGGTCCTGAAGCACGGCAAGGTCCGCCAGTTCCGCGACGAGGTGGCCGCGGTCGCCGCGGTGGACGAGGACACGGCGCGGGAAGCCGTGGACCTCATCCGCGTGGAGTACGAGCCGCTTCCCGGCGTCTTCGACGCCGAGGAGGCGCTGGCCGAGGGGGCGCCGCTGGTGCACGAGACCGACGGGCGGGGAAAGCCGCTGACCGGCAACAAGCTGCCGCTGGTCTTCGCCCACCACACGGGGGACGTCGACCAGGCGCGAAAGGCGTCCGCCCACGCGGTGGAGGGCGTGTTCAGCGTGCCGCGGATCCAGCAGAGCTGCCTGGGGACCTCGGGAGCCCTGGCCGAGTTCGACCGGCGGGGCAACCTGACGATCTGGACCAAGACGCAGATCCCGTTCCTCGCCCAGCGGGACTTCCTCGGGGCGCTGGAGGCGATGGGGCTGAAGGGGCGGATGTGCCGGGTCGTGGTGCCGGCGCTGGGGGGCGCCTTCGGATCGGGCCTCGACACCCACGTCTACGAGTACGTCTCCATCCTGCTCGCCCACCGGACCGGGAAACCCGTGAAGATCGTCTACGACCGGGAGGAGGAGTTCGCCTGTCTTTCCCCCCGGCAGGGCTGCACGGTCCGCATCGAGCAGGGGTGCGACGGGGCGGGGAAGCTCACCTTCCGCAAGGTGCACGTGCTGCAGGACAACGGGGCCTACGCGTCCTGGGGGGCGACGTACCCCTCGGTGATGCTGATTCCGGGCACGTCGCTCTACCGGGTGCCGGTGGTCTCCTTCGATTCGGACATCGTCTACACGAACAACACCTACTGCCAGGCCATGCGGGGGTACGGGAACCCGGAGATGACGTGGGCGGTGGAGAGCAACCTGGACGCGCTGGCCGGGGACGCGGGCATCGACCCGCTCGAGATGCGCCGGATCAACAGCAACCGGCCGGGCGACACGACGCCCATGGGTCTCGAGATCACCTCCTGCGCGCTGGCGGAATGCCTGGACAGCGCGGGCAAGAAGATCGGCTGGACGGAGAAGCGGGGCCAGGGCAAGCGCCGGAAGCGGGGCGTCGGCGTGGCCTCGCTCATCCACGTGGGCGGGGGCGGCCGCATCTACCGGTCCGACGGCTCTGGCATCATCCTCCGCCTCGACGACTTCGGGAACGTCTACGTCAACTACGGGGGCGTGGAGATGGGCCAGGGCCTGCACGCGGCCCTCACGCTCGGCGTGGCCGAGGCCGTCGGCGTGAAGCCGGACCGCGTCCTCGTGAACCCGACGGACACGGCCACCTGCCCGTGGGACGTGGGCACGCACGCGAGCCGCGGCACCTTCATGGCGCTGAACGCCGCGGTCCGCGCCGCCGGGAAGGCGCGGGAGAAGGTCTTCGCCTTCGCGCGCGAGGCCTTCCCGAAGGAGGTCGCCAAGAACCTCAAGAAGCTCCGGAAGAAGGATCCCTCCTACTCCGCCCCCGACTTCGACGAGGCGAAGGCGTCCGCCGAGGGCCGCTTCGTCCTGGAAGACGGCGTCCTCGCGCTGGAAGGCGCCCCGGATGATCCCGTCTACCGGGTCGAGCTGGGGCGGATGCTCCGGGGCATGCATTTCCGCCAGGGCGGGGACATGCTCACGGTGGAAGACTTCTACGACCCGCCCACGGTGCTTCCGGACTGGGAGAAGGGATACGGAAACATGTCCGCGGCGTACGCCTTCGGCACGCAGGGCGCGGAGGTGGAGGTGGACGAGGAGACGGGGGAGGTGAAGATCCTCAAGATGGTCTCGATCCACGACGTGGGGCGGGTGATCCACCTCCAGGCCCTGAAGGGGCAGACCTACGGCGCCCTCGCCCAGGGGGTGGGCTACGCGCTTCTCGAGGAGGTGGTCTCCCGCGACGGCCGGATCCTCAACGCGGGGTTCACGGACTACAAGATCCCGACGGCGCCGGAGCTCGCATTCCCGGTGGAGGTGGAATTCATCGAGACGGACGACCCGTCGGGCCCGTTCGGCGCCAAGGGGGTGGGGGAGCCGGGCCTGGTGCCCACGGCGCCGGCCATCGCCAACGCGATCTTCGACGCGGTGGGGGTGCGGATCCGCGACCTGCCCATCACGCCGGAGAAGGTGCTCGCGGCGCTGAAGGCGCAAAAGCGGTGAGAGGGGGGGGCACCTGTCACGGGTCAAGGGTCACGGGTCAAGGGTCATGGGTGAATATGTAGATTGGCCTCTTCGGACCGCCGGGTTCCAGCCGGCATCCTGCGACTGGCCCGTGGGCGCCTGCACATTCACGTCGAAGCGCCTTGCGTGAAGCGCCTGTAGGAATCGCCGTGGTCCCGGGCCGACAGCCCCGTAGGGCCCGGGACACACGCCTCCCACAAACGGCACCTCCACGTGCTTGTCAGGGGTTTACTTTCCTTTCCGCTCCTCGCCCTTGTCGTCGATGATCTCGCAGAGGACGCCGGTGGTCTTCCTGGGGTGGAGGAAGGCGAACTCGCAGTCGCGGAAGGGGCGCGCGGCCCTGGAGGGGTCGTCGGGAAGGGGATGGGGATTGGGGACGGAGGGATAGCCCTTTCCTTCGAGCTCGGCGACGGCCTCGCGCGTGTTCTCGACGTTCAGGGCGACGAGCATGACGCCCTCCCCGTGCTTCTCGATCCATTTCGCCACGGGGCCGTCCGGCGTGGTGGATTCCATGAGCTCGAAACCCACTTCGCCGATCCAGTAGCGGGCGACGCGGATCTGCTCGGGCTCGAAGACGTAGGGGTCGTCGGGTCCGGCTTTGCCGAGAATCGGCTCCCAGATCTTCCGCGCGGCGTCGAGGTCCTTCACGGCGATGCAGAAGTGGTCGACCTTCTTGATGTCCATGTCCTTTCTCCCGTCGGTTGGGCGAACGCCGGGGCTCTCGTTCGCGGCGTCTCGTGCGTCCGGCACGAAGGGCCATTCTATCGCGATCCGCTTCCCTGTGCACGCGACGAGCGGTCATCAGGCTTTCGCGGTATCGGCAAGTCGTGGTCCTCGCTTCCTTTCCGCAGCGCCCCTTCATGGAAATACCATAGAGCAGCAAAGCCGCAATCACAGCGGGCAAGTCTTCAACACAGAGGACGGAGAGAACACAGAGGCTTTCTTGGGGGTTCGTCACCCCTAGGCGCGAACGTAAAACAGAAAAGCCGAACCGAAATCAATTTCAACACGAAGGCACCAAGACACGAAGGCACGAAGGAAGAAGATTTGTGGGAGGCGAATCCTCCGGCGAAGCCGGAGGTTCGGCGACGGCTGCAGCCTTTCGCATTGTCTGTGACCCGTCACCTGTGACCCGTGTTGGCCGTGCTTTGCCGGCACCGCATTGATGCAA
>CAZDSO010000107.1:0-17965 GCA_964508045.1 uncultured Planctomycetia bacterium
GACAATGCGAAAATCTGCAGCCCCCTTGCACTCCTGCCATGGATCGGGGGTGAAAGGTCCCGAAAAAACCCGTGCACCCCCCTGAGGACCTGGCCTGCGAGGGTCACCCCGGGGTCTTTCCATGAAGGGGAGCTACGAAGGGAAGGGAGGCCCACGACTTATTTGCAGCGCGAACGGCTCTTGTTGGGAATGTGTTCGATTTTCGATTGCGTTCGGTTAGAATGTCCCGCCTTTGGTCCCGCGCGGCGCCGCCGGGCGAGATGATCCCGGCGTCTTTACCGGGAGGAGGGAGACATGGGTCTGATCCAGGAGATGTTCGGACAATCCCCTTTCGGCCCGCTCTTCGAGCACACGAAGAAGGTCCACGAGTGCGTGAAGCAGATCCGCCCGCTCATGGAAGCGCTGGTGAACGAGGATTTCGATGAGATCCACCGGCTCCAGGACACGGTCTCGAAGCTGGAATACGAGGCGGACGAGTTCAAGCACGAGATCCGGGAGCAGCTGCCGCGACGGTACTTTCTTCCGGTGGACCGGGCGGAGCTGGACCGCTTCCTGAAGAGCCAGGACCGGATCGCGGACGCGGTGGAGGATTTCGCGGTGATCCTCTTGATACGGGAGACGAGGATCCACCCGGATCTCCGGGAGGATTTCTCCACCTTCGTGGACCAGGTGCTCCGGGTATCCACGACGCTGATGAAGGCGGCGGAGGAGATGCTGAACCTCGCGGAATCGGCGTTCGGAGGCGCGCAGGCGGAATCCGTGCTTTCGCTGGTGTCGGGGCTCGGGGAGGAGGAATGGAAGGCTGACCGCATGCAGCGGGAGATCTCGAAGAAGATGTACAAGCTGGAGAAGGATCTGGATCCCATGACCCTTCTCTTCTACGAGAAGATCCTCCGGTCCCTCAGCGGGGTGGCCAACCACGCGGAGAACACGGGCGATATCCTGAGAACCATGATCGTGAAAGGCTGAAGCCCGTGAGACCGAAGGCGGACGATCGCGACGTCTTCCCGGCCGCCAACGCGTGCAAGCCTGACGGATTCCTTTCATGGCCACGATCCTGATCATCGGCACGGCCCTGCTCGGCCTCTACATGGCGTGGAACATCGGCGCCAACGACGTGGCCAATTCGATGGCCGACGCGGTGGGTTCGAAGTCCCTCTCGGTCCGGCAGGCCGTCATCGCGGCGGGGCTGTGCAACTTCGCCGGCGCCGTGCTCGTGGGCGGGCACGTGACGGACACGGTCCGCAAGGGCATCGTCAACCCCTGCACGATCGCGGGATCGCTGAACGTCTCGGAGGCGGAGGCGGCGGCCGTGGTGGCCATCGGGATGGCGGCCGCGCTCCTCTCGGCCGGCATCTGGCTCAATTT
This sequence comes from uncultured Planctomycetia bacterium, assembly GCA_964508045.1. GTDB lineage: Bacteria > Planctomycetota > JAKEIC01 > JAKEIC01 > CAZDSO01 > CAZDSO01. The sequence continues at coordinate 1,369 of CAZDSO010000107.1, forward strand.
TTCCAGCCTGCTGGGGATGCCGGTCTCCACGACGCACGCCATCGTGGGGGGCGTGGCGGGATTCGGGATCGTGGCCGGCGGGTGGAGCGTGGTGAACTGGGGGAAGATGGGTCAGATCGTCGCCTCCTGGTTCATCTCGCCGGTGGCCGGATGCGTCTGCGCCTTCATCGTCTTCAAACTGCTCGGCCGGTTCGTCCTCTGGCGCAAGCAGCCCGTGCGGGCGGCCCGGTACGGCGTGCCCGTCATCGTCTTCTTCGTGACGGCCGTGGTCACGCTCGCCACGCTCTACAAGGGGCTCAAGCACGTGGCGGGCGAGAGCGTCCTGTTCACGGGACTCGGGGCTTCGCTGACGTCCCTGGGGCTGGGCGCGTTGCTGGCGCTCGGCTCGGCCGTGCTCGTGCGACGCTACCTTCGCGGCAAGGATTCGCGGCCCGTGGGAGAACAGCTGGGCATCGTCGAGCGGGCCTTCGCGCCGGTGGTCGCGGCCACCTCCTGCACGGTCGCCTTCGCCCACGGCGCCAACGACGTGGCGAATTCCGTGGGCCCGCTCGCGGCCGTCGTCCACATGCTCCAGGCCGGTACGGTCATCATGAAAGTCGCCGTCCCGTTCTGGGTGCTGGCGCTGGGTGGCGCCGGCATCGTGATCGGCCTGGCCACCTACGGCTACCGGGTCATGTATACGGTGGGGCGCCGGATCACCCAGCTGACGCCGTCCCGCGGCGTGGCCGCGGACATCGCCGGCACCCTGGTGATCCTCATCTGCTGCCGGCTCAAGCTCCCGGTCTCCACGACCCACACGCTGGTCGGCGCCATCTTCGGCGTGGGACTCGCGCGGGGCCTGGGGGCCGTCAACAAGGGCGTCATGCGCAACATCTTCGGGTCGTGGATCATCACGGTCCCGGCGGCCGCCGTGCTGTCCATCCTCCTGTTCCTCGCGGGCCGCTGGATCCTTCTCGACCTGTTCACCCAGGCGGTCCGGTCCTCGGCAGGTACGTTTCAGCCCTAGGAGCGAGGACGCGTAGGGATTTCCGATTTGAGATTTCAGCGGTCCGATTCCAGCCGCAGTACGAAAATCTCCAATCCACAATCGACAATCCCTACCAATGCAATCCGAAATCCGAAGCCCTGAGCGAGCGGAGCGGCCCGCAGGGTACAATCCCTTTGACACCCCGGCAGGCCTTTGCTACGTTCCCTCGCCCCTCCCCCTCGTGGATCCCGTTTCGGAGGAAGCCATGAAAGTCCTGGTCGTGGGAAGCGGAGGCCGCGAACACGCGCTGGCCTGGAAACTGGCCCGATCCCCCCGCGTCGACGAGATCCACGCCGCGCCGGGCAACGCCGGCACGAAATCCCTCGGGAAGAACGTGGACATCGGCGCCGAGGATGTCGACGCCCTCTTCACCTACGCCCGGGAAACCCGCATCGACCTCACGGTGGTGGGCCCCGAGGCCCCCCTCTGCGCCGGCCTCGCCGACCGCTTCCGGGCCGGCGGCCTCGCCGTCTTCGGCCCCGGGCGCGAGGCGGCCGCGCTCGAGGGGAGCAAGATCTTCGCCAAGGAGCTCATGCGACGCCACAACATCCCCACCGCCCGCTGCCAGATCTTCGAGAAGGTGGACGACGCATGCCGCCACCTGTCCGAGCGGGAAGCGTTTCCCGTGGTCGTCAAGGCCGACGGGCTGGCCGCCGGCAAGGGGGTCACGATCTGCCAGACCCGCGAGGAGGCGGAGGCGGCCGTGAAGGAATCCATCGAGGGGAGACGCTTCGGAAGCGCGGGGGACCGCGTGATCATCGAGGACTGCCTGGAGGGGGAGGAGACCTCCATCCTGGCGGTCACCGACGGCAAGACGCTTCTGACGCTCCCTTCCTCGCAGGACCACAAGGCGTCCCTCGACGGCGACCGGGGGCCCAATACGGGGGGCATGGGCGCGTACGCCCCCGCTCCGGCCGTCGACGGGAACCTGCAAGAGACCATCGAGGGCAAGATCCTCGTGCCCACCCTCCACGCCATGCAGCACGAGGGACGGCCCTTCACCGGCGTCTTGTACGCGGGACTGATGCTCACCAAGAGCGGACCGAAGGTCCTGGAATACAACGTGCGGTTCGGCGACCCGGAAACCCAGCCGATCCTCGCGCTGCTGAAGTCGGACCTCGCCGAGCTGCTCCTGGCCGCAGTGGAGGGGAGGCTGCACGAAGCGGTGATCGAGATCGATCCCGGCTACGCGGTCTGCGTGGTCCTGGCCTCCGGCGGCTACCCCGGCCGCTACGCCAAGGGCAAGGAGATCGCCGGGCTCGAGGAGGCCGAGGCGCTGGAAGACGTCCAGGTCTTCCACGCCGGCACCGTGGCCCACGGGGGGAAAATCTACACCAGCGGGGGGCGCGTGCTGGGCGTGACCGCCCGGGCCGCGACCCTGTCCGGAGCCCGGAGCAAGGCCTACGAGGCCGCGGGAGCGATCCGTTTCGAGGGGGCCCACTTCCGCCGGGACATCGGCGACAAGGGGCTGAAACGGCTCGGGGAAACGGAAAGGTAAGGGTTCGCGCAAGAAGTACTTCTTGCGCGGGCCCTGAGCGCTGGAAAATTTTTTCAACCGCAGGGTAACCTGCTCCCGCTCGCGTCCGTTTCCACCTGTGAGCGACCGTGCGGTCCGGGTTCCCGGGTCGCGAGAACGGCGCGACCCCCTGCAGCGATCCGCCCCCGCGTTGAAAACCCTGCCGGTTTTCGCCTCGTGGGGGTTACAATGGATCCAGCGCCCCCCCGGCGATTTCGGAGACGAGAGATGAAGCGCATCCTTCTCGCGACGATCACCCCCGTTCTCTTCCTGGCCACCTCCGCCCGCGCCCAGGACGCCGGCGAAAAACACCTGGCCGCGCGCTACGAGCAGATGAAGGCGACCCTGGAGAACAAGGTCCTTTCCGTGGACTTCAAGGACGCGGCCTTCGAGGACGTGATCCAGTTCTTCCGGGCCGCGACGGGGGTCAACATCGTGGTGGACCCCGAGATCTACCGCGACCACCCCAAGGAGGGCCTCACGGTCACCCTCAAGGTGGACGATCTCTCCGCCGGCCACGTCCTCGACCTCATCCTCCGCTTCAAGAAACTCGGCCGGGCCTTCCGCTACGGCGTCCTGTTCATCACCCTCCCCGAAAAGGCCCACGGAAAGCCGTTCATGCGGATGTACGACGTCCGGGATCTCACCCTCCCCCTCAAGGACTTCCCCGGCGTGGACATCGAGCTGAAGAAGGACGACGCCGGCGCGGCCTTCGGCGGCTTCGACGACGGCCTCCCCGAGCCGAAGCACTACACCACCGAGGACATCGTCGGCCTCATCCAGGACAACTGCGGAAGCGAGACCTGGCACGCCGATTCCAGCCGCCGGATCACGATCTTCAACGGCGTCCTCATCGTCGTGCAGACGCGGAAGGTCCACAAGGAAATCGCCAAGCTCCTGGCGCGCCTGCGGGCCATGCGCTGAACCCGGCGCCGTTTGTGGGAGGCGTGTGTCCCGGGCCGCGCAGACTTTCGGCCCGGGACCACGGCGATGCGTCTGCTTTGGACCGCGGGCTTCCAGCCCGCAGCACCGGGGCGACCCGGTTCTCAACACCAAGGCATCAAGGCACGAAGGTACGAAGGGATACGTACACGAAAAAACCTTGGTCCCGTAGAGCCTTCGTGACTTCGTATTGAAGTCTATTTCGGTTTCGAGGTCCACCCTGGGGTATTTCAAGGAAGGCGGGCTACGAAAGGAAGGGAGGCCCACGACTTCCTTGCAGCGCGAATGGCTCTTCCCCGCTCCCCTATTGCGGCCCCCTTCCGCCCCCACTACAATCTCCTTTTTCCTCCGGAGAAAGGAGGCGGAGGGTGGTTCCAGGCACCAGAGTCGTGGTCGCCCTGGGCGGCAACGCCCTCGTCAAGGAAGGGCAGGAAGGGACCGTTTACGAGCAGTTCGCCAACACGCGCCGGGCCATCCTCGGCGTCCTCTGCCTCATCCGCCGGGGGTTGCGGGTCATCCTCACCCACGGCAACGGTCCCCAGGTCGGGAACATTCTCATCCGGGCCAAGGAAGCCCTCGGAAAGGCCTATGACGTCCCCATCGGCGTCGCCGTCGCCGAATCCCAGGGCGAACTCGGTTACATGATCGAGCAGTCCCTCCAGAACCGCCTCATCCTCGAAAACCTCCAGAGGTCCGTGGTCACCGTTCTCACCCAGGTGGTCTGCGCCAAGGACGACCCCAGCCTCCGGAAACCGGAAAAACCCGTGGGCCCCTTCTACAACGAGGAGGAGGCCCAAAGACTGATGGCCGCCGGCATGAAAATGGTCGAAGACGCCGGACGGGGATGGCGGCATGTCGTCCCTTCCCCCAACCCACTGGAAATCGTGGAAAAGGAGACCATCAAGAGACTCGTCGAACTCGACGTCGTCGTCATCGCCGCCGGCGGAGGAGGCATGCCCGTCTACATCGAGGATGACGGCACGCTCGAAGGCATCGACGCCGTGGTCGACAAGGATCTCGCCTCGTCCGTCCTCGCCTCCGACATCGATGCCGACGAACTCTTCATCCTGACCGGCGTGGAACACGTCTGTCTCGATTTCCAGTCCAAGAACCCAAGACCCCTCAAGGAGATCGATACGGACACGCTGGTCCGCCACCTCGAACAGGGCCACTTCCCGCCTGGAAGCATGGGACCGAAAATCCGGGCCGTCATTCGCTTCCTCGAAGAAGGAGGAAAGGCGGCCCTGATCACGTCGCCGAACAAGCTCGAAGAAGCCCTCGAGGGCAGAGCGGGAACGCGCATCCTCCCTGGCAAGAGGCGGTTTCCTTCCCGGATCCGGTGACCCGCCCGGGCCTGCGAAACCTCGGAACCGTTGCGCTCGCTGGAAACGCAAGCCCCATACAATGCAGCGAATGCATCATATGCAGCATATCATATTTTTCGAATTTCATGCTTGAAATGAATAAGAGGAAAATTACAATAAGATGAAACAAGTTCCTGGAGGTTTACCCATGGAAGAATTTGAAGACAAAGAATTGACCTGTGTGGAGTGTGGAAATACCTTTATTTTCACGGCAGGCGAGCAGGAATTCTATCGGGACAAGGGGTTCAAGAACGAGCCCAAGCGATGCCCTCCTTGCCGCAAGGAGCGCAAGGCCATGAGGGGCATGGATTTCGAGGTGATCTGCGAGGAATGCGGGAAGAAGACGACCGTCCCCTTCAAGCCCACGGGCATCCGTCCCGTGCTTTGCCGGGAATGCTTCGACGCGAAGCGGGCGGCCGACCCTGAATTCGAGCACCAGCGGAAAGAATCCTGATCAGGATCTTCCGTTCTTCGCGTGAATGATGGTGAACAGATCGAGGGGATAGCACGGTTTTTTCCAGACGATTGAGAGCCCGGCTTCCCTCATGACGTTTTCCGCGTCCACTTCATAGTTCCATCCGAGCTTCCGGCCGATGGGATCCATGATCCTTTCGCATTTCCTGAGGACGGGGTTCCGGCTCCGGAAATGGTTGAGGACGTAGAAGGAGCCGTCCCGCTTGCCCACGGCCTTCATGTTCTTCAGCATGCGTACGGGATCGTCGACGACGCTCAGCACGAAAGCGGCGACGACATAGTCGAACGTGTTTCGTGAGAACTGCCGGTCGATCTTCATCGCGTCCGCCTGTACGAGATCGACGTTTTCCAGGTCCTTCTTCTCGATCCGTCGCCGGGCGCGGGAGAGCATGTCCGGCGAGTTGTCCACGCCCGTCACGTGGCAGAAGTCCGGGTAGATGGGAAGCGACACCCCCGTTCCCACGCCCAGGTCCAGGATCTTGTCCCCCGGTTTCAGGGGGATCCTGCGGATGAGGGATTTCTGGCGGGGGGCGGTGATCCACCGGAAAAAGGGATCATAGCAGGCGGACAGTTTCGAGTAGAGCAACCCGCCGTTTTCGTCATTTTCCACCAAGGGCAACCTCCACGGCCCGGGAAACCGATCTGAAAAACCGCAAACAATTACTTTATCATATTCCCGAAACGCTCTCAAAATCCCAAGCGTGCTCGAAAATGTCATACGCAAGGGCCCCGGGAGGCGCCGAGGACCCGTTTTCAGGGAGATGCCGAACCGGTAGGATGGGAAACCACGGAAGGAGGAGCCGGATGAGCGAAGCGAAACGGCGCGAGGAGCGGGAAAGGAAGACGGGGCGACCCGACTGGGCCGAGGAGGGGGCCGAGACCGTGGATGGAGAGGCGCGCGACGAGGGCGCCCCGGTCACACGGGAGGCTTCCCCCCGCGCTCGTCTGGGGATCCGCACGGGGATCCGCCTCGCGGCCGATCAGGACGCGCCGGAGACGTGGGGGGAAGGGAAGCCGGCGGGGAAGTACGCGGTGCTGGGCGAGATCGCGCGCGGCGGCATGGGGGCGGTGCTCAGGGCCCTGGACCAAGACGTCAACCGCACCGTGGCCATGAAGGTCATCCTGGGGGGGGACGAGGGGACCCGCGTGGACCGGTTCATCGAGGAGGCCCAGATCACGGGCCAGCTCGAGCACCCCAACATCGTCCCCGTCCACGAGATCAGCGAGGACGAACACGGGCGCCTCTACTTCACCATGAAGATGGTGCGGGGCGAAAGCCTGGAGTCGATCCTGGACCGGCTCGGAGAGCGTGAAGAGGAGGCCTCGGCGCGGTACGCCCTGTCCCGCCTCCTGGAGATCTTCCTCAAGGTGTGCGAGGCGGTGGCCTTCGCCCATGACAAGGGCGTGATCCACCGCGATCTCAAGCCCGAGAACGTGATGGTGGGGACGTTCGGCGAGGTGCTCGTGATGGACTGGGGCCTCGCGAAGGTGCATGGCAAGCCTGATCAACCTGATGACGCTACGCGCCAGACGGATCGACCGGATCGAAGCGAATCCGTCGCCGCACAGAAAGGATCCCCCAACGTTCCGGGCCGGAAGACAGGACGAACCTCCCCCCAGCAGGCACGGACGGTGGACGGCGAGGTTCTCGGAACGCCGGCCTACATGCCGCCCGAGCAGGCGGCCGGGCGCATCGGCGAGGTGGACCGGCGGTCCGACGTCTTCTCCCTGGGCGCCATCCTCTACAAGATGCTGACGCACGTCGCCCCCTACGAGGAGGACGATCTTCCCCGGGTGCTCTTGCGCGCCGTGCAGCGGGATCTCGTCCCCCCCCGCAAGCGCGCGCCGTGGCTTCGCATCCCCCCCGAGCTGGCGTCGATCTGCATGAAGGCCATGGCGCGCCGTCCCGAAGACCGCTACCCCGCCGTGGACGTCCTGATGGAGGACATCCGCGCCTTCGGGGAGCATCGTCTCGTCAGGGCCCACCGGTACGGCATCGGGGCGCGGTTCCTCCGTTTCGTGCAGCGTCACCCCGCCGGGAGCCTCGCCTCGGCCGTGGCCCTGATCCTGCTGGCCGCCGGCGGGGCGGTGACGGGCGTGATGGCCGAGCGGACGCGGACCGCGGATGCGAAGGCGGAAGCGGAACGCCTGAAACGCCGGGAAGCCGACAAGGAGAAGGCGCAGGCCGAGCAATCCCGTGAACTGCAGCGCCTGCGGGCCGAGCGGGCCGAATGGGAGAGGGAGCTCGAGAGCCTGCGCGCGGCCAGGGCCGAGGGGGAGCGCGACGAGGCGCTTTCGGTCCTGGAGAAGAGCCGTCGGGCCTGGGGCCTTTTGTCCCGGTTCGAGAACGAGCTGGGGACGGATCTGGCGGACGTGAAACGCGTCTTCTACTCGACGCGGGGACCGGACGAGAGGGAGAAGGCCGTCGACGCCCTGCAGGATCCTATCGAGCGGTTCGCGGCGACCGTGGGGAAGGACTCGGCTTCCCGGGCCACGCTGCTCGCGCTCAAGGGGTGGCTCGATTACCTGGCGGGCAGGCGCGAGGATGCGCTGGAGCGGTTCGGGCGTTCGCACGAAACGGATCCCCAGGTCCCATTCGGTCCTCTCTTCGACGCCGTCGCCCTGCTGGCGATCTACATGGAGAAGCAGGAGCTTCCCCCCCTGGTAGGCGATCCGCGGGAGGTCTTCTTCTTCGCGATTCCGCCCGAGACCCAAGAGATGGAAACGCTCCGGGAGCGCTTCGCCGAGCGCCTGGAGGCGGTGCAGGCGTGCGGAGCCTGGGGTGAGGAAAGCCGGGAGGACCTCGCCCGGTTGATGAAGGGATTCGCCGGGTTCCGAAGCGGCGACTGGCAGCGGGCGGAAGCAGGTCTTTCCGCGGCCCTCGCCGTCCCCGAGCTCCGGTTCATGACCGAGACCCTCCTGCTCGCCCGGGGGAGGATCCGGTTTCTGCTCCGGGACTTCCCCGGGGCCGCGAAGGACGCCGAGCGCGTGCTACAGGCCGCGCCCGAGTACGAAAAGGCGCTGTTCCTCCTCGGCATCGCCTGGCAAGCGCAGGCGTTGCGCCTCCGGGGAGAGGCCCGGGATCCCCGGGAGGCTTTGAAGGAGAGCCTCCGGGCGATGGACCGCCTTCTCGAGCTCCATCCGGGACACGGATCGGCCCTGCTCAAGCGGGGCATGCTCCGCCTGGATCTCGCCCAGACGACCGCCCGGGCCGACGGCGTCGATCCCCGCCCCGAGATGGAGCGGGCCCGGGCGGACATGGAAAAGGCGGTGCGAACGAAGCTCGAACCCCGGGAAGGCTGGACGAACCTCGGCCTGCTCTACCACGCCTTCTCGGTGGAGGACGGCGTCCGGGGCGGCGACGCCCGGCCCTGGATCGACAAGGCCCTCGCCTGCTACGACAAGGCCCTCGACGAGGACCCCGGCTACTGGCCCGCGCTGTTCAACCGCGCGTTCGAGCTCGAGCGGATCGATCGACCCGAGGAGGCCGTGGAGGAATACGAGAAGATCCTGGCCCGGCTCGGCGAGGACGCCCCCGAGGACGTGAGGAAACACCTCGCCCGGGCCCGTCACAACACGCAGGGGCCTCCCTGGGGAAGGCTCTTCAACACGGGCGCCGGTTTCCTCAAACTGGGCGACTGGCGGTCCGCGCGCCGCTTCTTCGGACGCGCGCTCGAGAGGGCGAAGAAGGACGGCGTGTACGAGAACGCCGGGATGCGCCCCTACGTAACGGCCGGGCACTTCTACTGCGCCTACCTGGATTTCGCCTTCTGGTCCGGCAGATGGGGAGAGCGCATGGAGGATCCCGCCCCGCCCGGGCCCGAGAAGGCCGCCTCCCTGAAGGCCTCGGGGCTGGCCCATCTCGAGAGATCGATCGAGCTGGGCATCGACGACCTCCAGGACTTCGCTTCCGATCAGGACCCCGATTTCGCGGCGGTGAGGGCCCTGCCGGAGGTGAAGGCGCTCGTGGAGCGGTGGAAGCGGGAGAGGAAGTGAAAACGCCTTGGCAAGTCATTCGACCCTGATGGACCTGCTGCCCTCGTGGCCCGCGACACACGCCTCCCACAACTTCAAAACCCTCCGAGCCGCCTTGGAGGGCGAGGGTCCTCCCGAGCCAAGACTTCGATCCGGCGCCTCCCCTCACGCCAGCATCTCCTCCGCCCGAAAGGAGGAACGCACGAAGGGCCCCGACGCGACGTGCCGGAAACCCAGGGCCAGCGCCTTCGCCTTCCACGCCTCGAAGGCCTCCGGCGTGACGTAGCGGTCCACGGGAAGGCATCCCTCGGCCGGTTTGAGGTACTGGCCGAGCGTGAGGAGATCGCAGGAAACGCCGCGCAGGTCCGCGAGAACGGCCTCGATCTGTTCGTCCGTCTCGCCGAGACCCAGCATCAGGCCCGACTTGGTGAGCACCCCCGGCGCTTCCGCCTTGGCCTCCTTCAGCACGTTCAGCGAACGGGCGTAGTCGGCGCCGGGCCGCGCGCGGGCGTAGAGCGAAGGGACGGTCTCCACGTTGTGGTTGTAGACCTCGGGCTTGCCGGAAGCGACGAGGCGCACGGATGCCGCCTCGCCCCGGAAATCCGGGGTCAGCACCTCGACGGTGACGCCCGGGGCCATGCCCCGGATCGCGTGGATCGTCCCGGCGAACGCCGAGGCGCCCCCGTCGGGAAGGTCGTCGCGGGTGACGGAGGTGACCACGGCGTGCTTCAGATTCATGCGCTTCACGGCCTCGGCGAGGCGCCCGGGTTCCGTGGGGTCGAGGGGTTCCGGGTCGCCGTGCTCGATGGAGCAGAAGCGGCAGTTGCGCGTGCAACGCGAGCCCAGGAGGAGGAAGGTGGCGGTGCCGCGCGCGTAGCACTGCGCGCGGTTCGGGCATCGGGCCCGGTGGCAGACCGTGTCGAGACCGAGCGCCTCGAGGAGGGCCCGGGTCTTCACGAAAGCGCCGCCGGCGGGCAGTTTCTGCCGGATCCAGGGGGGGAATCCGGCGCGTTCGGGTTTCTTCATCCAGGCGTTCATCCGAAAAACGGAGCGTATGAACGATACGATCGCATCCGATTCCACGTTCGTAAAGGGTACGAGGTTTTTTCGAGGCATTTCACCCCATCGCATCCTCGTCAAGAAAAGAAGATGGCAACCGTCAAAGAGAAGCACGAAGCCACTCCGTTTCACTCCGTGGCTCACTACGAACGTCAGCCCGCGCCCAACAAAAACAGCCGCAGCGCGAATGGCTCCCGGGAGGCGTTCACGGGATCGGATAGTAGACGCCCCTGGCCTTGAACTTCTCCGGATCGTGGGGCGGCTTGAGGTCGATCTTCGCGCGGTAGCCCGGCTGGGGCATGACGGGCGCCCCTTTCCACTCGACGCCGGAAACGCGACCTTCCTTCGCCTTCGTTTTGAACGACCTCCATCTCCGTACGGGAAGGCTCGTGGCTGACGACCATGAAAAATCTGAAATCTGGAATCCCCTTTCCTCCCCGTGAGCACGGAGAGCCGCTACTCCTCCCGCGTCCGCCTCTCCTCCCGCGAGGTGCTCATCTGGAAGCCCCCGAAGGACCCCGAGCGCGACCAGGATCCCGAACCGCCGAGGAGGAAGCGGTCGAGGCTCCGGTAGGCCCGGACCTTCTCCCGCGTCTTCTCGTCCAGGTTCAGCGAGTCATGGATGCGGCGAAGGGCGTCGACCTGGGCGGACGCGATCTGCCGGTCCAGATCCCGCCGGGTGGAAGCGTTCATCTCCTCCTGGCCCGTCACGCCCAGCCTCGTCTTGGTCGCATGCGTCCGCTCCACGTATTCCCTGGCGATGGCCCTCAGGGCCGGCTCCTCGAACGAGGGAATGCCCATCTTCCGGCTCCAGCGGCTCGTGATGGAATCCACCGCCTCCTTCACGTCCTTCACCCCCACCCGGCTCTGCTCCGGCCAGTCCGTGCTTTCCGCCCGCCCGCCCTTTCCGGAGAAGGAGAAGGGCAGGTTCTCGAAGTCGCGGTCCCCGATCCGTTGCGCCATCTCCTTCTCGAAGTCGTCCGTGACCTCCATCACGCCGGCGATCTTTTCCAGGGCGAACCCGTCCTCGCGACCCTTCGCCGCCTCCACGTACGGGCCCATGGCCCGTCCGGCGGCCTCCATGAGCCCCGCCCTCTCGGCCTCGTTCAGCGGCGTGTCCGTCTCCTCCAAAGCGGCCGCCACCGCATGCGCCTGGAAGAGCGGCGCTTCCGTGACGTAGCCGGGCTCCTCGAACCCCATGGCTTCCTGGACCTGGGCGACCTCCCCCATGAACCGGCTGACCACGCGCATCAGCTCCGGCGAGGGCTTGTTCCCGTCCTCCGCCTCCTTCGCCAGCCTCATCAGATCCACCACCTCCGCCGCCAGCGAGGCCAGCGTGACCTCCTTCTCCGCAGGCCGGGCCCCGGACGCTTCCCCGGATGTCCCGGCGCCCGGGCCGGACGGCCGCGCTACGCCCGCTTCCCGCGAGGGGGCGGAGCCGGGGCGCGGAACGCCTCCGGACCGCTCGTCCGCTTCCAGGACCTCGATATGCGCTTCCAGCTCCCTCACGCGCCGACGAAGCGTCCGGTTTTCCTCTTGCAACGCCTCGAGCTCGGCCGGGGCGTGCCCCGGATCCCGGGAAGCCGCTTCCCCCGGCCGTGTCGAGATCGGGTCGTCGTCCTGTTTCTTCTTCTCCTGGAAGACGAAGAAGGCGGCCGCGCCCAGGGCCACGGCGAGGCCGAGCATCACGGCGATCAGTCGATTCATCTGGCGTTCCTCCTGTTGAAAACGTCCGGGTTGCGATTCGTCTGCTTGGCGACCTCGAACCATGCAACCCGCATGCCTGAAAGCCCGGCCGTTGCAACCCGTTTCCTGTCGGCGATCCGGGGCGGAACGCGAACGGGCCCCGCCGACGCGCTGCAAGAAAATTTCAACGGTCTCCCTCGCCACGGAAAGAACGTTTCAAGCCTCCTCCTGCCCCCTTCCCCTCCTCCCCGGCCCCGCGGAAGGCCTCGCGAAAGGCCTCGGGGAGGGGCACGGGCTTCTTCGCCTCGTCCACCGTGACCATGGACGTGTAGCCCTCGGCCAGCAGGACCGGCTCCTCGCCCTCCCGGACGCGGAAGACCCGGCACCCGATGCGGAAGCCGCACCGCCGCGTCTCCTCGACGAAGGACTGGATTTCCAGAGGATCGTCGAACGTGGCCGAGGCGTGAAACTTGGCGTAGGTCTCGGGGATGGGCAGGCGCCAGTCGTAGGGAAGCCCCAGCTCGCGGAACATCTCGATGCGTCCCAGCTCGAAGTAGACGAAAAAGTTGTTGTAGTACACGATGCCGGCGGCGTCGGTCTCGGCGTACCGCACGCGCGTTCGAGTCTTGAAGATCCGCATATCGAGCTCCCTGAAAAAAACCCGGACGCGCTTCGCGCGTCCGGGTAGTCGCGGGCGGGCCGTAAGCCGAGTTCTGTTTCCCCCGAAGGGGCGCGGCCATTTCTCTGGGACGCGCGTCGCCGCGCGTCTCGAGCGATCTACCCGGGGTCGATCGAGGCGGGCCGCCTCTTCCCCTGCTTGATCTTGCTCCGGGTGGGGTTTGCCCGCCGGAAGCGTCGCCGCTTCCGCGGTGCGCTCTTACCGCACCTTTTCACCCTTGCCCGGCGCACGCGGCGCCGGGCGGTCTGCTTTCTGTTGCACTTTCCCGGCTCCGGTCCTCACGGACCGGAGCGGTGGGTGTTACCCACCACCCTGCCCTGTGGAGCTCGGACTTTCCTCGACGAGACTGGAATCACGCCGCGGCCGCACGCCCGCCCGCGCCGAAAGTATACTAGGTTTGGGACATTTCAAAAACATCCAAGATCCGCTAGCTTCTGAGCGTGGGAACCCCGTAGGCGATCACGCGCTCATCCGACGTGGCGAGTGTGAATCCGCGGAAGGTCTGCGCGATCAGCATTCTGTCGAACGGGTCCCGGTGGCGCCAGGGAAGGGACGCGACCCGCAACGCATCCTCGGGCGTGATCTCGATCCAGTCGAAGCCGCTCGAGACGACCGCCTCCGGCAGCCACGTCTCCGGGGGCCCGGGGAGTTCGATCTTGCCCAGCGAGTGCTTGATCGCGATCTCCCAGGCGCTGGCGGCGCTGGCGAACACGTCGTTGTTCGCGTCGAGGAGGGTCTTCTTGGCCTGGTGCAGGTTCCCTTTCATCGGATCGCCGCCTTTGGGACTACGCTCCGTTTAGTCTAGAACGGTCCCCCGATCAAGAGGCTTCCAGTCGAGGGAGCGTCGGGTGGCCTTGCCCCCTTCGGTGACCACGATCCGCCCGGGCTGGACGGCCTCCAGGAACTCGCAGAGCTCGGGCCAGGAGCAGTGTTCCGAGTAGGGGAAGCCGACGGAGCCGGGCCGGATGCGGCCGTCTACGGCCCAGCCGGTGGGGTGGATGACGAGGGCCTTTCTCCGCCAGTTCCCGTGGAGGCGGCGCAGGGTGGGCTCCAGGGCGCGGGGGCCGAGGGCGAAGAAGCGGGCGTGGTCCGGGTCGCCGGTCACCATGTTTCCGTAGCCGAGGGCCTGGAAAAGGGGGAGGTGGCGGGGCTCGAGGAAGAAGGGCTCGCCGAAGGCCTCGAAGAGGCCGTTCAGGATCTTGTTCTTCCCCACCGTGTAGGTGAGGACCGCCGTGAGCTCCTTGTCGGACGCCGCCACCCGCTGGACGATCTTTTCGATCACGTCCGCCTGGGTGGGAAACGCGTAGCGGGGGCGGTCGTACGTCACGTCGACCAGGAGCGTGTCCACGCCCTCGAAGCGCGGGAGGCGCTTCCGCATGGCGTCGTCGAGGCGGAAGTCTCCCGTGACGAGGGTCCTCTCTTTTCCGTTCTCGAAATGGAACATGCAGGCGCCGGGGCAGTGGTTGGCGTCGAAGGCCGTGACGGTCACGGGGCCGTGCAGGAGTTCGATCGTTTCCGGCTTTTCGAGGGGGAGGACGTGGATCCGGTCTTCGGGGAGGCCCTTTCCCGCCCGGAGGAGGGCGGCGGTGTCGCGCGAGCAGAAGATCGTTCCCCGATGCCATCCCGCTTTCAGTCCCGACATGTGGTCGGAATGGTAGTGGGTGAGGAAGTAGACGTCCGTGCCGCGGGCGAAATGGTCCACCCGTACGGCCCCGTCGAAGAGATCCATGTGCGCCTTACGATTGCATATGCTGGTCGAGAAAATCCACGGTCCGGTGCAGGGCGTCGATGAGGTTCTTCTGGCGGGAAAAGCCGTGCCCTTCGTCCTCGTAGACGACGTACTCCACGGTGCGCCCTTTCGCGCGGAGGGCCTCGACGATCTGGTCGGACTCTGCCTGGGCGACGCGGGGGTCGTTCTTGCCCTGGATGACGAGCAGTGGCGTGCGGATGTTCCCGACGCGGTTCATGGGGGAACGGTCCTCGAGGTAGGCGCGGTCCCGCTCGGGGTGTCCCACCAGGGCGTAGATCCCTTCCCGCCAGGAGGGGGGGTTGGAGTCGATGAACGTAAAGAGGTTCGCCGGGCCGTAGGCGTCCACGGCGGCGCGGAAGACCTCGGGCGCGCGGGTGATGCAGGTGAGCACGGCGAAGCCCCCGTAGCTCATGCCGACGACGGCGATGCGTTCGGGGTCGGCGTAGCCCTTTTCCTTGAGGAAATCGACGCTGGCGATCAGGTCCTTGAGATCGCCGCCGCCCCAGTCGCGGAAGATGAGACGCTGGAACGTCTTTCCGTAGCCGGTGCTGCCCCGGAAGTCGGGGGCGAAGACGGCGTAGCCGCGGGAGACGAAGGTCTGGAACCAGGGATGGAAGCGGTTCTCGTTGTGGTAGTTGGGTCCGCCGTGGGGCCAGAGGATGGCGGGGGTGGTGCCGTCGGGTTTCGTGCCCCTGGGCAGGTAGAGAAGGCCCGAGATGCGCAGGCCGTCGAAGCTCTCGAAGTGGACGCGCCGGGGAGACACCAGGTCCTTCTCGCGGATGCCGCCCACGAGCGAATGGGTGATCTGGCGGTGGCTCCCCTTCTTGATATCGGCGATCCAGAGATCCGCCGGCCGCGTGGGGCCCTGGTGGGAATAGAGGACCGTGCGGCCGTCGCGCCCGAAGTCGAGGCCGGTCGAGAGCCCTTTGGGCCATTTCAAGTCGAGCGGTTTCCGCGTGCGGGGATGGACGATCCTCGGCGTCAGGTTCCCCCCCTTGTCCTCCAGCATGGCCAGCCATTTTCCGTCGGGCGAGACGGTGAGGGCCGCGACGTCGTTCTTGGGCTCGAAGAACCATTCGCGGTTTCCGGTCTCGAGATCGATCCGGAGCACGTTCTTGAACTCGTGATCCTGGTCGGACACGACGAAGACCCGGTC
Source organism: uncultured Planctomycetia bacterium (assembly GCA_964508045.1). GTDB lineage: Bacteria > Planctomycetota > JAKEIC01 > JAKEIC01 > CAZDSO01 > CAZDSO01. Next base: position 16,997 of record CAZDSO010000107.1, read on the forward strand.
CCCGGAGGGCGAGAAGACGGCGGAGGAGAAGCGCGCGTCGCCCTCGTGCGCAGTGAGGTTCCTCGTCCGTCCCGTCCGGCGGTCCACCAGGAGGATGTCCGAGTTCAGGTTGTGGTAATCGCGATAGACCAGGATCCGCCGGCCGTCGGGAGAAAAGGCCGCGGGCACGTCGATGCCGTTGATGTCCCGCGTGAGGATGCGGGTTTCCTTGCGGGAGACGAGGTCGAGCACGTAGCAGTCGAACCGGTCGGGCTTCCGGCGGTTGTCCGAAAAGGCCGCCAGGCGCGTGCTCAGGGAGACGTCGCCCAGAAAGGTCTGGACCTCGGGGCGGTCGGTGAGATTCTCGACATGGCCGCCCTCGCGCGGCACCAGGAAGAGCTGCCGGTTCTCGTTGCCCTGGTAGTCCGCCGTGAAGAGGACCTGCGCCCCGTTGCGGACCCAGGCGGCTCCCAGGATCATCTCTTCCTGGAAGGTGATCTGGGTGGGCCATCCGCCGGCCGCCGGGCACGTCCAGAGGTTGTACCGGCCGTCGATGTTGGACACGAACAGGACGGTCGATCCGTCCGGGGAGAGGCGGCCGCCGAAGGTGCGGCGGATGCGGAGAAAATGGTCGATCTCGAGGCGTTTCGAATTCGCCTTCGGCGGTTTGGATGCGGGCTTGGTCTCGGGCATGCGGTCTGTCTCCTTCTCGAAAGGAGACAACCTACCAGAGCGCCTCCGGGGGGGCAAGGGAGGTTGAATCCCTGAGCGTTTCGCGGTGTACGTAGGTCATGTCCCTCCCTTCCTTTTCGTAGCTCACCTTCATGGAAATACCCCAGGGTGACCATCGAATTTCAAGTCCTCAGGGGGGTGCACGGGTTTTTTCGGGAAATTTCACCCCAGATCCTTTGCTCGTAGCGCCCTGGGGGGGGACACCCATAAGCACTAACCTAACAAGTCAAGGACGGGCTGAGCTGCTTCACTCCATGA
>CAZDSO010000108.1:0-17928 GCA_964508045.1 uncultured Planctomycetia bacterium
TTGCCCGCTGTGGTTGCGGCTTTGCTGCTCTATGGTATTTCCATGAAGGGGAGCTGCGAAAAGGAAATGAGGACCACGACTTATTTGCAGCGCGAAACGCTCCTCGCCCGCCCGGTTTGTCCTTTTCCCGACGAATCGCTATACTTCAAGGTTTCTCGGTTCCTCACGTCGTACAACCAACGGGGGGGGCATGATACGAACGGTCGTTCTGCTGTCGGGCGGCCTGGACTCCGTCGTGAACCTGAAGCGGGCTGTCGACGAGACCGGGGTCCTTCTCGCCCTGACCTTCGACTACGGACAGAAGGCCGCCCCCCGCGAGATCCGGGCGGCCGAGACCATCTGCCGGAGGCTCGGCGTCCCCCAGAAGACCGTCCCGCTTCCCTGGCTCGGCGAGATCACGCAGACGGCCCTCGTCCGGCCCGAGCTGGAGATCCCGGACGCCTCCAAGAGCCCCTCGGGCGAACGGGAAGCCGCCGAGGCCGTCTGGGTCCCCAACCGGAACGGCGTCTTCATCGCCTGCGGCGCGTCTTTCGCCGAGTCGATGGGGGCCGATGCGGTGGTGGGCGGCTTCAACGCCGAGGAGGGGGCGGCGTTTCCGGACAACTCCCTCGAGTTCATCTCCGCGGCCAACCGCCTGCTCGCCTCCTCCACCCTCCGCCGCGTCAAGGTGATCTCCTACACCGCCACGTCCCGGAAGAACGAGATCGTGCGGATGGGCCTGGGCATCGACGCCCCCCTCGCGGAGGTCTGGTCCTGCTACGGCGACGGCCCCGAACACTGCTGGTCCTGCGAATCCTGCCGGCGGCTCCAGCGCGCCCTTATGGAGGCCGCCGCCTGGGAATGGTTCCTGGAGGAGAGGCGGTCGTGAATCTCCAGAGCCGGCTTCCGACCGGCGCGACGGTCGCCGGGATCTTTCGCTCCTTCCAGGGGGAAGGCCCCCTGGCCGGCTCCCTCCAGATCTTCATCCGCTTCGCCGGCTGCGACCGCGCCTGCGCCTTCTGCGACACGCCCGAGGCCCGCGTTCACGAGGGCGAGAAGACGGTCGTCGCCCTGGGCGCAGGGCGCAGGTGGAAGCGGCCCAACCCGTGGACACCCGAGGACCTGGAAGCGACGGTCGCGGATTTCGGCGACCTTCCCGTCTGGCTGACGGGGGGGGAGCCGCTCCTGCAGGAGCGTTTTCTTCTCTCTTTCCTGCCCCGGCTCGAGGGGCGCCGGGACGTCGGTCTCGAGACCCACGCCCTGAACTCGGACGCGATGACCCGCGTCGCGCCGCTCGTCCGCTGGGTCTCCGCCGACGCCAAGCTTCCTTCCTCCACGGGGGAGGCCCTGGACTGGGAGGCGTTCTCACGCTCCCTCGAAGCGGCTTCGGGCCGGGAGCTCTACGTCAAGGCGGTGATCACCTCCACCACGAGCGAAGAGGAGGTGGAGGAACTCTTCCGGCGCCTCGAAGCGCTGGACCCGTCGACGCCCCTCTACCTCCAGCCCGTCACCCCCGTCAGGGGGGTGGAGGCCCCCGACGCCGGTTTTCTGGAAGCGCTGGTCCTGGCCGGCCTTTCCCGGCTGGAAACGGTGAGGGTCCTTCCGCAGGTGCACCGTCTGGCCGGGTGGAAATGATTCCGATGTCAGGGGGTGGGTTGCGCAAAACCGTTGTGGGAGGCGCCGCAACATCCTGGGCCGCTCAAGGCGGCGACCTCTTGCGGAGGCAGAAATGATGCCTGACGATGCGCAGAGCTGCATCCTGGTCCGGGGCGCCCGTGAGCACAACCTGAAGAACGTGGACGTGGACATCCCGAAGGGGAGGCTGGTCCTGTTCACGGGCGTGTCGGGCTCGGGGAAGTCGTCCCTCGCCGTGGATACGCTGTACGCCGAGGGCAACCGCCGGTACGTCGAATCCCTCTCGACGTACGCCCGGCAGTTCCTCGGTCAGATGGAGCGTCCGCACTACGACACGATCCGCGGCCTTTCCCCCTCCATCTCCATCCAGCAGAAGGCCCCGACCCGCAATCCCCGGTCCACCGTGGGGACGATCACCGAGGTCCACGACTACCTGCGGATCCTCTTCACGCGCCTCGGCGTCCCGTCCTGTCCCTCCTGCGGGAGGACGATCCGGATACACACGGCGGAGGAGGTGGTTCTCGCGGCGAAGTCCTTGCCGCCGGGCACGCGGTTCCTTCTCCTTTCCCCCCTGGCGCGGGGGTCGAAGGCCAAGGTCGAAGAGGGCTTGAAGGAGGCCCGGCGCGCCGGCCTGGTCCGGGTCCGCCTGGACGGAGAGATGGCGGTCCTGGACGAGAACCCCGGGCCCTCCGGCCGTCCGCCCCACGTGCTCGAAGCCGTGGTGGACCGGCTGGTGGCCAAGCCGGCCATCGACGATCGCCTGACGGATTCCGTGGAAACGGCCTACAAGCTCGGAAACGGCGTTCTCATCCTCAGCGTCCAGGAAGGCGAGGAGCGGGTCTTCAGCGAGAACCTCTTCTGCCACGCGTGCGGGATCCATCTGCCGCCGCTGAGCCCGGCCTCCTTCTCGTTCAACAACCCTCACGGCGCCTGCCCCGACTGCCTGGGCCTCGGGGAGGTGTCCCGGGTCGATCCCGAGCGTGTGGTGCCGGACGCCTCGCGTACATTGCGGGAGGGGGCCGTCGTGCTGTACGGAAGCGAGAAGGAGAAGGAGCGGGGCAAGACGTTCACCACGTCGCTCCTGTCCTTCGCCGGGGAGGCGGGCATCGATCTCGACGCCCCCTTCGCGTCGCTCGAGAAAGCGCAACAGGAGAGGATCCTGTACGGGACGGGGGAAGGCGCCCCGGTCGCGTTCGAGGGGGCGGTTCCCTTTCTGGAGAGGCGGATCGCGCGCGTCCGCTCGGAATCGACCCGCCGCTACTACACCGGATTCACCCGAACGAGCGTCTGTCCGTCCTGCGGGGGGGCGCGCCTTCGACCCGAAAGCCTTCACGTCCGCATCGCGGGCCAAAGCATCGCGGATCTGTCCTCGCTGACGATCGACGAGGCGCGCGGAGTCTTCGAGGCGCTCTCCTTCGAGGGGCCGGAGGCGGCCGTGGCGGAGGAGATCCTCAAGGAAGTGAGATCGCGGCTCCGCTTCCTGCAGGACGTCGGCGTGGGGTATCTCACGCTGGCGCGCCGGGGCGCCACGTTGAGCGGAGGCGAGTCCCAGCGCATCCGTCTCGCGAGCCAGCTCGGGAGCGACCTCACGGGCGTTCTGTACATCCTGGACGAGCCCAGCATCGGGTTGCACGTGCGCGACATCCGGAAGCTGGTGAAGACGCTGGAGGCGATGCGCGACCTCGGCAACACGGTGATCGTCGTGGAGCACGACGCCGACATGATCCGCGCGGCCGACCACGTCGTGGATTTCGGACCGGGGGCCGGCGTCCACGGGGGGCGGGTGGTCTACGCGGGCCCCCCGGGGGAGATGGCCTCCAGCCCCGCGTCCCTGACGGGCCGCACCCTCGGCGGGGACGCCCGGATTCCCGTTCCCGCGAAGCGGCGCGTCCCGGCCCGGGGCTACGTCACGCTTCGCAAGGTGGAGCACCACAACCTCGAGGGGATCGACGTCCGGTTTCCGGTGGGGCTGTTCACGTGCGTGACGGGCGTCTCGGGCGCGGGCAAGAGCACGCTGGTCAACCAGGTCTTCTATCCCGCCCTCGCCCGGGCGCTGGGCCGCAAGGCGGTGCCCGAGCCGGGGAAGCACAGGCGGCTCGAGGGGGTGAGGAAGATCGACAAGGTGGTGGCGGTCGACCAGCGCCCGCTGGGCCGCACGCCCCGCTCGAACCCGGTGATCTACACGCGGGCCTTCAACCACATCCGGGATCTGTTCGCGGGGCTGAAGGAGGCCAAGATGTACGGCTACGGGCCGTCCCGCTTCAGCTTCAACGTGAAGGGGGGCCGTTGCGAGTCCTGCCAGGGGGAGGGGGTCAAGCGGATCGAGATGCACTTCCTGCCGGACGTCTTCGTCCCCTGCGAGGCGTGCGGCGGGCGCCGGTACAACGAGGCCACGCTGAAGGTCCGGTTCCGGGGGCTTTCCATCGCCGACGTCCTGGATCTCAGCGTGGACGAGGCGCTGGACCTGTTCGCCAGCATCCCCGACATCGTCCGTCCGCTCGGCGCGCTGGCCGAGGTGGGGCTCGGGTACGTGAAGCTCGGGCAACCCTCCACGACGCTGTCGGGCGGGGAGTCGCAACGCGTGAAGCTGGCGAGGGAACTCGCCCGGCGGCAGACGGGGAAGACCCTCTACCTCCTCGACGAACCCACGACCGGCCTCCACTTCGACGACATCCGCCAGCTGCTCGCCGTCTTGGACCGCCTGGTGGAGGCGGGCAACACCGTGGTCGTCATCGAGCACAACCTCGAGGTCGTCAAGTGCGCCGACCACGTCATCGACCTCGGCCCCGGCGGCGGCGAGGCGGGCGGCGAAGTGGTCTGCGAGGGCCCTCCCGAGGCGGTGGCGCAGTGCAGCGCGTCGCACACGGGGCGGTACCTCGCGCCGCTGCTCGCGGAGGGGGGCAGGACGGGAAAAGGGAAAGGGATGAATGGATGAATCGAGGAATTGCGGATTCAGAACCTCCTCGTTTTCTGCGCCCCGGCGGTGAACGTCCTTCTGCTGGGGTTGCGGCTTCGCTGCTTTGATCGTTCTGTCCGGCTTCCACCTCGGATACAATGCCGCTCCATGAATGCATCCGAAGAAACGTGGGCCGGCAAAGTCCTCGAAGGGCGGTACCGCGTCACCCAGCGCCTCGGAACCGGAGGCATGGGCACCGTGGTTCTGGCGGACGACCGGCTGCGCAAGGAGACCGTCTGCCTGAAGCTGCTCACCGGCGCGCCGGAGGACCCGGAAGAAAAGGCCTTCCTCGTCCAGGAGTTCCGCATCCTCAAATCCCTGAGGCACCCCAACCTCGAAACGGTGCATGACTTCGGAACCCTTTCCGAAAACGGGATCCCCTACTTCAGCAGCGAGTACATCGAAGGGTCCGACCTCTTCGCCGCGTCCGAGGGCCTGGACGCCGGCGCCGTCACCGAGCTCGTCGCCCAGGCCTGCCGCGCACTGCATTTCATCCATTCCCGCGATCTGGTCCATCTGGACGTGAAACCCCAGAACTTCCTCGTGACGAAGGACCCAGGAGGCGCGCCCCTGGTCAAGCTCATCGATTTCGGGCTCGCGTCCGAGAAGGAGACGCGGTTCGGCGCGCGCGTCCGCGGGACGCCGGCCTACATGGCCCCGGAGATCCTCCGCGGCGAGCCCGTGGGGCCGCGGGCCGACCTCTACTCCCTCGGCGTCACCTTCTACCAGCTCCTGGCGAGGCGCCTGCCCCACCCCCCGGGCGCGTCCACCGAGTCCCTGCTCGACCGGATGGGCGAGAGCATCGCTCCCCCGGACACCGCGGCCGGCCCCCTGCCTCCCGGGCTGCTCCGCGTCCTCCTTCGCATGCTCGAGCCCGTTCCCGACCGCCGCTTCGCCTCCGCGATGGAGGTGCTGGAAGCGCTCGGGCGCGCGCGCGGGCGCCCCTTCGAGGCCGAGACCGAGGCCTCGACCGTGGGGCGCGTCCTGTCCGGGACGTTCTCCGGCCGGGAGAAGGAGATGGAGAAGATCGAGGGGCTGCTCGCGGCGGGAAACGCGTCTGCGAAGATCCACCTCGTCACGGGGGAAGCCGGCATCGGAAAGACGCGGCTGCTGCAGGAAGCCGCCACGCGGGCCCAGATCGCCGGATGGCGGACCGTCCGCGGCAACGGCCTCGAGGCGGGCGGGGAAGCCTTCGAACCCCTCCGGTCCATCCTGAAGGAAATCCTCCAGGCCCTGGGGCCGCGCCATCCCGCGACGAGAGCGCACGGCCCGCTCGCGCTCCGCATCGTTCCCGACGCCTTCGAGGCGGACCGCACCCCCGAGGACGCGCCCCCGCTCCGGGATCCGACCGCCCTGATGGAAGGCCTGAGCGGCCTCCTCCTGGAAGCCTCGCGGGACCGCCCCCTTTTCGTAATCGTCGACGATCTGCAGTGGGCCGACGGCGAGACGCTGGAACTTCTCGCCTTTTTACTGCGGCGAATCGCCGTGGCCGAAGACCGGGAACGAACGGAGACCCCGCTTCTCCTCTTCGGGGCCCTGCGCGACGGAGAACCCGCAAAGAGCCCCGCGCTTCGCTTCGCCGGCGAGATCGAGGCCGGGGGCCTGATCGATCCGATGCCCCTGGAACCGCTCACGAAGAACCAGGTCGTAAACCTCGTACGCTCCATGTTCGGGGGAACGTCGGTGCCCGAAACGTTTCTCGAGGGCCTCGTAGCGGCGAGCCGGGGAAACCCCCTCTTCGTGGAGGCCTCCCTCGAACACCTCGCGGAGGGGGGACGCCTGCGCCGCGGCGAGGAAGGATGGGTATTCCCGAAGAGAAAGGAAGCGGCATCCGCCCTGTCCGGCGGTCTTTCCGGGCTGTTCGAGAGCATCCTCGGCGAGGTCGGCGCGGAGGACCGCCCCGTGCTGGAAGCGCTGGCCGTCTGGGAGCGGCCGGTGGCGGCGCGCGCACTCTCGGCTTCCCTGGCGGACGTCTCCCCGTCGGACCTCGCGGCCTCTCTTCGGCGTCTCAAGACGCGGGGAATCCTCGAGCGTCTCGGGACCTCGGGGGAATGGACGTGGCGGATCCGCTACGGCCTGTTCCGCGCCTTCGTGCACGACCGGATCCCGGACGCGCGACGGAAAAATCTCCACCGCCTCGCCGGAAGGTTCCTGGCGGAGCGTGGCGCGGAAGCCGGACCGGAAGCCGAGGAGGCGGCTTCCCATCTCCTCGCGGGCCGCGACGCCGAGGCCGGAATCGAGATGGCCCTCGAGGCATCCCGGTCCCTTCGCGGGATCTTCCACCACGCCCGTGCGCTCGCCCTCCTGGAAAAGGCGCTCGCCCTTACGGACCCCGCCGACGCGAGAAAGCGCGCCGCGCTTCTCTTCGAGAAGGCGCACAACCTCGTGCGGAGCGGCGACCCGGCCGGGATGCTGGACGTCTGCCGCGAGCTCGAGACCCTCCTCTCGGCGGGCGGCGAGAAGGCGCGGGCGGACATGGTCCAGGTCCTCCTGAACGCCGGGGAAATGCTGCGCGTCCTGGGCCGGTCGGAGGAAGCGCTGGACCTGCTGGACCGAAGCGAGCGTCTCGCCTCGGAACGCGGGGACGCCGTGTCCGCGGCCCGGGCCCGCCTCTTCCGGGCGAACGTCTTCTTCAACCGCGGGCGGTTCGACGAGGGCGTCCGCCTCGTCTCGAAAACCCTGGAGGAGGTCCCGGCGATCCGGGGAAGCGAGGAGGAGGGCTTCGCCCAGGTCGACCTGGCCAACGCCTACACGCGGTCGGGCGAGACGGAGAAGGCCACGGCGGCCCTGGACCGCGCGGAAGCGATCTTCGAGGACCACCCCGAGCGCAAGGGTCTCACCTCGGTCCACCGGTTCCGCGGGACGCTCGAGATCAGCGCGGGGCGCCTGGACCGCGCCGTCGAGCACCTGTCCAGGGCCGTGGAGATCGGCCGCGAGACCGGCAACCGGAAGGAGGAGGTCCTGACCCTCGAGATGCTGGCCCACGCCTGCTGGCAGCTCGCCCTCTATGCCGAGGGGGAAAGGCACCTGAAGCGGGGCCTGACCCTTTCCCGGATCCTCGGCGACAAGGTCGGCGAGCACCGCCTTCTCGGCATCGGCGGCCTGATCGCGTCCGCGCGGGGCGAGATCGACGAAGCGCGGGCGCAGCTGGAAACCGTGGTCCGCTTCTGGGACGGCAGGAAGATGGCCTACTTCAGCGCCATTTCGAGGTCGATCCTCGCGAGCCTCGAGGCCCGAAGCGGCCGGCTCGACGGGTGTCTCGCAGCGCTTCGCGAGACGGCGCGGGTGGCCCGGCAGACGGGGGACCCCGCCCTGATCGGCCTGAAGAACCGCGTCTTCGGGATCCATCTCGCGGAACGGGGAAAGACGGCCTCGGCCCTGCGCGCCCTGGCGCGGAACCTCGGACGTCCGTCCCCCGAGGCGGACGAGGAAGCGCCCCGGAGCGGCGCCACACGCTCCCTTCGCTCGCTCCTGCTCGCCCGCGCCGGGCGGTTCGAGGAGGCCGAGGCGGAAGCGCGGCGCGCCTCGAAGGCCTTCCAGGCGTCCGGCAACGTGCACGAGCGCATGGAGGATGCGCTCCGCCAGTCCGTCCGGCGCCGGGAAACCGGCGATCTCGAAGCGTCCCGGACGATCCTGGAGGCGCTCCTCGATCGCTCCCGCGAGACCGGAAACCGCCTTCTCGAGATGTCCGCCCACGCGGGGCTGGGCGAGACGCTTCTCCGGGCGGGGCTTCTCGACCCGGCGGAAGAGCACTTCCAGAGGGGCCTCGCCCTGAACCGCGGGATGCCGGCCCTCCTGGAGGGCTGCGCGCTTCGGCTCGGCCTCTCGGAGCTCCTCGCGGTACGCGGGGAGGGGCCGGCCGCGCGCACCCTCGCCGGGGAGGCGCTCGAGACCGCCTTGCGGGCGCGATCCCGTCCGCTCGCCTCCCGGGCCCGGGACCGCCTGCGCGCCCTCGAGAACCTGCCCGAAGCGCCGGCGCGGCCCTCCCCCGCGATCCTCCCCGGAACCGGGAAGACGGGCGTCGCCCTGCAAGCCATCCTGGACGTCTTCCAGCGCTTCCACGCCGGAGAGGAAGCGCAGGCGCTCGTCGACCGGGTCCTCGACGCCGCGATCGCCGTCTCGGAAGCGAAGCGGGGCTTTCTCCTCCTGCACGGAAAGGACGGGCTCGAATCGGCGTCCGCGCGCAACTTCCACGGGAAGGACGAGCGGGCCCGCGACTTCAGCGGGACCGTCGCCCGGGAGGTCTTCCGAACGGGGGAGGCCGTGCTGTCGGCCGACGCCGGCGCCGACCCGGCCTTCGCCGGCGCGCAGTCCATCCGGGATCTCCGGCTGAAATCCGTCCTCTGCGTCCCCCTCCGCGCGGGAGGGGGGAGGATCGGCGCCGTCTACCTGGACGATCCCGAGCGCGCGGAAGCGTTCGGCGAGCAGGACCGGCTCCTTCTGCAGGGGCTTTCGGATCTCGCGGGCATCGCCCTCGACGCCGCACGGCTTCGTTTCCGCCTGGAGGCCAGCGAGGCGGAACTCCGCGAGCGGGCCCTCAACCTCGAGGAGCACGTGAAGACGCAAATCGTCGCCCTGGAGGCGGTGCGTGAGAAGCTCCACGCCCGGGAGAAGGAGCTCGAGGGGCGCGACATGTTCGGGGAGATCCTCGGCCGCTCGGACGCGATGCGGAAGGTCTTCGGGCTTCTCGACCGCGTCACGGCCTCCTCCCTGCCCGTCGTCCTGGAGGGGGAAACCGGCACGGGCAAGGAACTCGCAGCGCGCGCCGTTCACGCCCACGGGCCGCGGAAAGCGGGACCCTTCGTCGACGTCAACTGCGCCGCCATCCCCGAAACCCTGCTGGAGTCCGAGCTCTTCGGCCACGTCAAGGGAGCGTTTACGGGCGCCGACCGCGACCGCAAGGGCCTCTTCGTCCTCGCCAGCGGCGGCACCCTGTTCCTCGACGAGATCGGGGACCTCCCCCTCGCCCTCCAGGCGAAGCTGCTCCGCGTCCTCCAGGAAGGGGAGGTCCGGCCCGTGGGGGCCAGGGCGTCCGTCCCGGTGGACGTCCGCATCGTGTGCGCGTCCAACCGGAACCTCGAGACGATGGTGGGGGAGGGGCGGTTCCGCGAGGACCTCTTCTACCGCTTGCGCGTCCTCCACCTGCGCCTTCCGCCCCTGCGCGAGAGGAAGGAAGACGTGCCCCTGCTCGCCGAGACGTTCCTCTCGAAACACCTGGAGGCGGAGGGGAAGGCATCCGGCGACGTCCGTTTCACGACGGGCGCGTTGCGCGCGCTGTCCTCCCACGGCTGGCCGGGGAACGTGCGCGAGCTGAAGAACGTGGTGGAGAGCGCGTCGGTGTTCGCGCGAAAGGGGAGGATCACGGCTCGGGACGTTGGGAGCCGGCTGGGTCTCGATGCGGGGGAGGAGGAGGTCCCGGCGCCGGCGGGGGTGGATTTCCGCAAAGCGAAGGCGCGGTTCGAGAAGGCCTACCTCGAAGGGCTCTTGCAGAGCACGGGAGGCAACGTGTCCGAAACGGCCCGGCGTGCGGGACTCGAGAGAGGCTACGTCCACCGGCTGATGAAGAAGTACGGCCTGGACGCGGGGGCGTTCCGGGAAGGCTGAGGAAGGGACGCCCGGTTTCCGAAGGGAGCGTAACGACATGTTCACCGGCATCATCGAATCCATCGGGACGATCGAGCGCATCGAGCGCTCCGGCGAGGGCGCGAAGCTCGCGGTCGAGGCCGGACCGGTCAGCGAAGGCGTGAAGCGGGGGGACAGCGTCTGCGTCTCGGGCGTCTGCCTCACCGCCGTGGAGATCCGCCCCCCCCGCCTCGTTTTCGACGTGAACCGGGAGACGCTGGAAAGGAGCACGCTCGCCTCCGCGTCCCCCGGCGGGAAGGTGAACCTGGAGCGGGCGCTTCGCGCCGGCGACCGGATGGGGGGCCACTTCGTCCAGGGGCACGTCGACGGCGTGGGCGCGGTCCGCGCGCTGCGCCGCAAGGAGGGCGCGAGCCTGCTGGAGGTCGGCTTCGATCCCGACCTCCTCCTGCTGCTGGTGGAGAAGGGGTCGGTGGCGGTGGACGGGGTGAGCCTGACGGTGGTGGACCTGCTCGAGGACGGCTTCACGGCGACGCTGATCCCCGAGACGCTCGAGGCGACGACGCTGGGCGCCCTTTCGGCGGGCGAGGGCGTGAACGTGGAGGCGGACATCCTGGGCAAGACGGTGGTCCGCGCGGTGGAACGGATCCTGGGCAGGAAGCCGGGCGCGGGCGGGGGGATCAGCATGGAGGATCTCGGGCGGGCGGGGTTCGTGTAGGGGGCGGATTCGTGTGAGGGGGTTCGACTGAGGCACCGAGGGAAATTGGGGATATGGGATTCCAAGCGAAGCGGTTCCGCGCAAGGGAAGTGCTGCGGGCTGGAAGCCCGCGCTCCCGGCCCGGGACCACGGCGATCCCTGCGCGCCGCAGACCGCCGAATCTCCGCCTTGCCGGAGGATTCGCCTCCCCCAATCTGAAACCTGAAAGCTGCAATCCAGGCAAGTTTTTCGACCCTGAGAACGCTGAAGGGGAACTGAAAACGCTGAAGGATTTTCGAAGGATGCTCGATGATGGTTTGGAGGGCGAGCCTCTCCTCCTTCGCTTGCAGGTGGTTGCGTGAGCTACGGAGGACCCTACGTAGCCCTTGCAAGAGCCGATCGGCGTAGTACGGGCTGGCGAGCCGGCTGCTTTCTGGCTCGGGAGTCCACCTTCGCTTGGTTAGCGAAGCGTGAGCTACGGCGGTTCCGCCAAAGCCCTTGCATGTGCGAGCCAGGCGGCGGCGGAGCCCCTCGCCCTCCAAGCCGACTCCGATGAAAACCGAGGTGCTGCGGGATTTCCCCGACGCGGTGCCGTTTGTCGCGCCTTCGTCCCGCCCGGGTCGAGTCGGTGTCGCACATCCGTACCAAATCCGTAAGGGCCTCGATAGCGGTTTGACCTTCCCATCCCCTCGATGCATAAAAAGAGAAGAGGTTTCCTAGTGCCTTTTGATATCGGAGGGACGCCATGAAGACGATCGCATCGACGGGGACGCTTCTTCTTTTTTCCTTTTTGTCGTCCGTCGGACAGGCCTGGGGGATGGGCCGCATCGAGGAGAAGGCGTGGAGGGCGATGCTGGAGGATCCGGCCTTCGTCGGGGAGCCGGTGAAGGAGACCTCGCAGCTGGAGAAGGACCTGTTCACGGAGTACCAAAAGCGCAGGACCCCGCACTTTTTCGTGGAGACGTCGCGGGACGCGGACGCCGCGAGGGCGTACGCCGCGTTTTGCGAGTGGGCGTATGGCGATTTCCTGCGGTGGGCGGGAAAGGACGCGGAAACGTACGGGCTCTGGAACGTTCGTGCCCACGTGGCGGTGATCGCCAACCGGGGAGAATGGGAGAGTCTCATGCTCGCGCGGAACCGGGATGCCTCGAGGTTCGTGAAGGAGAAATTGAAGAAGGTGGGGGGGCAGTGGAGCGCCCGCGGCCTGTTCACCCTCGTCCATTCGCGGGGGGACGCGACGCTGGAGGGGGAATGCCTGCAGCTCTTCCACACGCTCAACCACCTGTTCCTCCACGGCCTGGCGAAGTCGGGTCCCGAGGGGTGCGTCTGGTGGCTCTGGGAGGCCTTTTCCATGATGCGGGGGGTCGAGGTCTTCGGTGCGCCGGGGCCGGGCTGTACGGACTTCAAGACGGGCGTGGAACACCGTGACGATCCCGCCTGGAGGGATCCCGACGCCTGGGTGAGGCTTCTCAAGGTGGACGTCCGTATGAAGCAGGACGAGCCCTTCGTCGTGTTCCGCCACAAGGATGTCCAGAGCATACGGCAGACGACGTACGTGAAAGCCTGGTCGATCCTGCGCTACCTCACGCGGGGGAAGAGGGAAAGGGCGAAATTCGTCGCCTTCCTGGAGCGCCTCAAGACGAAGGGCGACCAGGATCGGGCCCTGCAGGACGTCCTGGGCATGGACGCGGAGACGCTCGACGGGCGATGGAGGCGCTGGGTCCGCCGGCAAAGGGGCTGAGAGGGGCGGAATGTAATAGTTCGGTAACAATGGCCCTCGGGAGGGGCCCGGGGATCAAAAACACGTTGAAGCGTTCTCCCACGGGGCTACAATCAAGAAAGAGCAAAGTGCACGCGTTCAAAGGGGGAAGCCATGAAAACCATGTTCGTCGGATCGGTCGCGGCCCTCGCCCTCGCCCTCGTTCTCCTGGTCCCGGACGTCTCCTGGGCGATGGAGATCGACGAGAAGGAGTACGGCAACATCCTCGAGGACCCGGAATTCATCGGGGAGGAGGTCACCGAGCAGTCCGAGATCGAAAAGATCCTGTTCACGGAGTACCGGAAGCGGAGGAACAAGCACTTCATCCTGGAGACCTCCTACGACATGGAGGCGGCCAAGGACTACATCTCGTTCTGCGAGTGGGCGTACCGGGAATTCCTGAAGTGGTGCGGCAAGGACCCGAAGACGTACGAGCTGTGGAACACGCGGGCCCACGTGGCGATCATCGCCAACAAGGCCGAGTGGGAATGCCTCATGCGGGCCCGCAACAAGGGCCGGCCGCCTCACGAGCTGGAGCGGCTGAAGAACATCGGCGGCCAGTGGGGACCCTCCTTCACGATCAACTACTCCCGCGAAGGGTCCACCGCCGACCAGGACAAGCTCAACGTCTTCCACTCCCTCAACCACCTCTTCTGCCACGGCCTCGCGAAATCGGGACACGACGGCATCATCTGGTGGCTCTGGGAGTCCTTCGCCAAGATGCGCGAGATCGACGTCTTCGGCACCTGCGGGCCCGGCTGCATCAATTTCGAGACGCACGCCAAGACCAAGGAGGACCGGGCCTGGAACGACATCGATGACTGGGTCACCCTGCTCAAGCGGGACGTGCGCACCAAGCAGGACGAGGACTTCATCCTGTTCTGGCACAAGGATGTCATGTCCATCCAGAACAAGACCTACGTGAAGGGCTGGTCCATCATCCGCTACCTGACCCGCCGGGACAAGGAGAAGGAGCAGTTCGTCCAGTTCCTCGAGATGCTCAAGACCAAGAGCGACCAGGGCCGGGCCATGGAGACCGTGCTCGGCCTGTCCCCGGACGAGCTGGACAAGAAGTGGCGGCGCTGGATCAAGAGCCAGCCCAGCCGCTGGAGAAAGCGGCGGAGACGCTGATCCGGCTTCCGAGACGCTTCGTCCTTCCCCCATCCACATCGTGGATGGGAGGCGCGAAAACGCTGCGGCGTCACTCCGCAACCGCTCCGTGGCTCACGATGAACGTCAGCCCGAGCCCGATCAGAAAAGCCACAGCGCGAATGCTCGATCCGGCCGCCCATTGACGCGGTCTCCAGCGGGGGATAAAATACGTCATGCTGCGTATTCGCGGCCCGGCCCCCTCAAATCCTCTCCCCGCCGAAAGGAATCGATCATGTACGACAGCGCGGCGGCTCGTCTCCTGTTCGCGGTTCTCCTGGCGGCCGTGTCCCTTTCCTACGCCGGAGAACCGGCCCCCGGCGGCGAGGAGGGGGACGTCGACCGGCTTTTCCACCGCGGCCTGAATCTCCTCCAGAACCGGAGCTTCGAGGAGGCCGCCGGCGTGTTCGAGCGCATCCTCGAACGCCGCCCCGATCACGTCGTGGCGCGCTACTGCCGCGGCGTGTGCCGGCTGGCCCTCGGCCGCTACGCCGATTCCCTGGAGGACTTCGACGCCTTTCTCGAACGCAAGCCCGGAAACCCGCGAGGCCTCGGGCACCGGGGGCAGGCCTACCTGGGGCTCGGGAAGTACGACAAGGCCGTCGCGGATCTCGAGAAGGCGCTCGAGGGGGAGGCCGGAAACGCCTCCTGGACGCGCCTGCTCGAGCAGGCCACGATGCTGGCCCGGGGCTGGAAAACCTCGGGCGTCGGGGATCCGTTCCCCGAGATCACGCTCGTGGCCGGCGCCGAGGGAGGGGAAGGCGTTCCCTGGCGCGTGGCGAAGGGGCGCCTCTTGCCCTTGCTGGCGTCCACGGACCGGGTGGACCGGCTCTTGTGGGGGAAGCCGGCGTTCCGGGGGTTGATCCTCCTCTTTCTCCCCTCGGCGGATCTCCCTTCCGATCTGGCCTGGTTGAGCGAGGTCTCGGAGTTCCTCCCGGAGGCGGAGACGCGGGGGATGGGGGTGGCGGCCGTGGCGCCGTCCGATCCCGGGCTTCTTCACAAGGTCAAGGAGGGCAAGGGCCTGAAATTCCCTCTCTTTTCCGACCCTGACGGGCGGGCCGCCTGGAAGCTCGGCATCCTCAACGTCGTCTTCCGCGAGATCGGCCGCCCCCTTCCCACGGTCTTCGTGATCGACGCGGACGGCTCCATTCTCCTGAGGCGCACGGCTCTCGATGCCCAGCGCCGGACCCCCTTTGAAAAAATCTTGAAAGAGATCGACCGGATCTATACAAGAAGGGCCGCGGCGGAAGCGGAGAAGGGAAAGGACGGGCAGGGCGGAGGGGACGGAAACGGGAAAGCGAAAGGGGATTGAGAATCCCCGTCCCCATCGGAGGCGGGATCCGCGAGGACGGTCCGAACGGTCGAGCGTGACGGAGGATCCACGTGAACGGAAAACCGTTGGAAAGCAGACGGGCGCTGGTCACCGGGGGGTCGATGGGCATCGGGACGGCGGTGACGGTGGAGCTGGCGGCCCAGGGGGCCGACGTGGCGTTCACGTACCGGCGCCACGAGAAGGAAGCGAAGGCCCTGGAGGCGAAGATCGCCGAGACGGGAAGCAAGGCGGTGGCCATCCAGGCGGATTCCTCCGTGTTCGCCGAAGCGGAAGCGGCCGTGAACCGGGCCGTGGAGGCGCTGGGGGGGATGGACATCCTGGTGAACAACGCCGGCATCAACCGCGACGGCGTGATCTGGAAGATGGCCGAGGAGCAGTGGGACAAGGTGCTGGACGTGAACCTCAAGGGCTACTTCAATTACATCCGGTTCGTGGCGCCGCTGATGAAGGGCGCCGGCAGCGGCAAGATCGTCAACATCACGTCCATCAACGGGTTGCGGGGCAAATTCGGCCAGACGAACTATTCCGCCGCCAAGGCGGGCATCATCGGGCTGACCAAGGCCCTGGCCCGGGAGCTGGGGCGTTTCCACGTCAACGTGAACGCCGTGGCCCCCGGCCTGATCGAGACGGAGATGATGGCTAAGGCCCGCCAGGAGGTGAAGGACAAGGCGCTCGCGGAGATCGTCCTGGGGCGTCTGGGGGCGCCGGAAGACGTGGCGAGGGTGGTGGCCTTCCTGTGTTCGGAGGCGGCGCGCCACGTGACGGGCGAGGTGATCAAGGTGGACGGGGGCCAATACATCTGATTCGAGAGGTCATCCATGGCTTTTGAAAACATCCAGTTCTCCGTGAAGGAGAAGGTCGCGAGGCTGGTGCTTTCCCGGCCGCCCGTGAACGTGATGAACATGGCGATGATGCGCGAGATGACGGGCGTGTTCGAGGAGGTGGCGGGACGCAAGGACGTCCGCGTGCTGGCGATATCCGGGGAGGGGAAGGGATTTTCCGCCGGCGTGGAGGTGGCCGAGCACATCGGGGAGAAGGCGCAGGAGATGATCGAGGTGTTCCACGGCCTGTTCCGGGCGCTGGAGACGGTGGAAATCCCCGTGGTGGCCGTGGTCCACGGGATGGCTCTGGGCGGGGGTTGCGAGCTGGTGTCGCTTTGCGACATCGTGCTCGTGGCGGAGGAGAGCAAGATCGGGCAGCCGGAGATCCAGGTGGGGGTGTTTCCCCCGGTGGCGGCGGCGGCCTGGCCGCGGCGGATGGGATGGGCGGCGGCCGCGGACCTGATTTTCAGCGGGCGGACGATCCGCGGGGCGGAAGCCGTGACGATGGGACTGGCTTCGCGGTGTCATCCGGGGGACGCCCTCGAGGAGGAGGCGGAGACGTACCTCGGCGGGCTCGCCTCCCTTTCCCGGCCCGTGCTTCGGGCGACGAAACGCGCGCTTCGCGCGGGTGGCGCTCCGGCACTGGGAGCGCTCGACGATGTGGAATCGGTCTACCTCGACGAATTGATGAAGCTGGAAGATGCGCACGAGGGTCTGACGGCGTTTCTCGAGAAGCGTTCGCCCCGTTGGAAGGACCGGTAGATGGAAGGCGAGGGAGCCGGGCCGAAGGATCCGCGAAAAGACCGACGGCCGAAGGATTCGGAGTTCTACCAGATCCCTCCGGATCTGAAGAAGGAATTCGACATGCTCATGACCGAGAGGGTGTCGGATTCTCCGCTGGTGGAACGGATGAGCCGGGCCCTGCAGAAACGCAAGCGTCTGGCGACGGCGAGCCTGGTGCTGGGGGTGCTGGGGGGTGCGCTGGTGGGCGTGGGGCCGATCCTGGCGATCGTGCTGGGCGTGATCGCCCGCCGCACCGGGCGGGACATCGAGAAGATGCCGGCGACGGGGATGGACATGGCGAAATTCGGCATTTTCCTGGGGATCGTGATGCTGCTGGCGAACGCCGTGATCCTGTATTTTCTTTTGAAACCGTAACGAGCGCGGCTTGCACGCCGCCCCAGGTGCCAGATGCCCATGCAGACGTATTCCCCCCCGCCTGGAGGCTTTGAAGAGAGACGCTTCTCCTTCGTGACCGGGACGAAGGTGGCCGAGACGGCGCCTCGATTCCGTGCCGGGGTCCTGTCCGGGTCCGGCACGCGCGGCTCCCGGTTCGTTCCCCGGCGTCTTCTTTTCGCTCTTTTTCCGGTGTTGCTCACCGGGCTTTTGCTGCCGGCGTTCCTGATCCTGTACGGTCCCTCGGCGGCCTGGGAGGGGATGCGTCTCTCGCTGTTGAGTTGCATATCCTCGGGCAAGCTCGTGGTGCTGGAGGCGGGGAGTCTCGGCTCGTTCGAGCCTTTCGCCATCGCGGCCGCCGTGTTCTACGTGGACCTCTGCCTCGCGTTTCCGCTGGCGTACAATCTCGAAGTGCTCTACCGGCTTCCGGGTGCGGGGGATCTGCTTCGGGCGCTGGAGAAGCGATCGAAGGCGATCCTTCACCATTCAACGGGGAAGAAGGCTTTCACGTACGGGGGTCTTTTCTTCTTCGTGGCGATTCCCCTGGGGGGCACGGGGGCCGTGGGCGGGGCGTTTTTCGGCCGCCTCCTGGGTTTGTCCCGGAGCCGGACCCTTTCGGGCATCGTGGCGGGCTCCCTGGCGGGCAACCTGGCCCTGGCCGCGGGGGCGTATCTGTGGCCGGTCGGCCTGCAGAAGCTCCTGGAGAGGCCGGTGTTCGGCGCGCTGGGCGCGCTCGTCGCGCTGGTCGTGGTGGGGATCCTCCTTGTCCGGCTCCGTTCGATCCCGCGCCTCTAGCCCGGATTATTCATGAAGACGTAGCGAGGTTGCCGCAAGTGCCTGAGA
>CAZDSO010000109.1:0-17649 GCA_964508045.1 uncultured Planctomycetia bacterium
CGAACAGGCGGGCGATGTGCTGGCCGCAGCGCCCATGCCGGAAGCGGCGATGGAGGTGCAGGCCACGGTGGTCGTGGAGAGGGAGGTGGCCAAGGGGGCCATGGCCGACGAAGGAGCGGAAGAGGAACAGGACGGGGATGCCGCAAAGGAAGGCACCGGGAAGGATCCCCTCGGCGATCCGAAATCGGCGCTGGCCCATCAACTCGATCTCATCAAACGGGGCGACGTGAAACAGCTGAAGACCTGCTTCACCGAACGCCTCCGCGGCAGGATCACGCCCGCGCTGGTGGAGGATGCGAAGAAAGAAATCTCCGACTACGCATTCGAGGACCTCTGGCATGACTCGGCTCCCGGGGAGGACGAAGGGAAAAAGACCGTCAAGGTGAAGATGGAAAACGGGCGCACCCTCACCACCTTCGTGGAAACCGAGGGCCGCTGGCTCGCCGACACCCTCTGGTTCCGCTGAGGCCAGGTTTGAATTGCATCGGAAAAGAGACCTGCCTATAATGGAAACTTCGAGAGGACGGGCGATCGCACGTCTAGACAGGGCATAGGAAAAGGAGGGTGCATGTCTGAAGACCCGAAGGATCTTCTCCTCGCGGAGATGGTCATCCAGATGGGGTTCGTGACCCGCGACAAGGTGAACGAGTGCTTCGCCGACATGAAGAAACGGGGATTCGACGGCTCCCTGTCCGACTATCTCCTGGCCGAAAACGTCGTCACCTCACAGCAAATGGACCTCGCCGACAAGTTCATGGCCCGGGAACCCGAGAAACTCCCCGGCGAGGCCGACGAGCAGGAGACCGAGTTCGGCCACCTCGTGGAAATGAAAAGGCTGGCCGCCACCGGCGACGTGGAGGAAGCCCTTCGGCTTCTGGAACGCCTCAAAAACGAGGGGCAGTACGCCCGGCTCGGTGAAATCCTCATGAAGAAAACCGTCCTCAACGCGGGCCAGATCCACCACGTTCTCCAGGAGAAGGGGATCCGCATCCTCCGCTGCGAAGGGTGTTCCCGCAAGGCCGAGGTCGAGAACTTCGATCCCGATCGGACCTACCGTTGCGCCGAATGCGACGGCCTGATGAAGCCCGTCGAATTCTCCGAAATCCCCGTGGCGGACGCCGGCATGGATGTGGTGGTGGTGGAAGAATGACGAACCGGATGCGGCCCAGCCGCCCGCTGGGCGATGGGTCCGTCCTCTCTTGACGGACGCCGACCCCTACAGCTGCTTCAGCGTTTCCGCCATGGCCGCGATCATCTCCGCCGGCGATTGATACCGGTCCCCGGGGGACTTTTCCAGCATCGTCTCCACGATCTCCCGCGCCTCCTCGGGGATCGCGGGCGTTTCCGGCCACGACACCTTCTCGAACCGGATTGCGCGGAAATACTCCCCCGGCGTCTTCCCCCCGAACGGGCGCTGGCCCGTAAGCATGTGGAAAAGGCTCGCCCCCAGGGCGTACTGGTCCGATCGATGGTCGGCGTGTTTCGCGTCCTCGATCTGCTCGGGAGGCATATAGGCAATCGTCCCCATCCCGATGCCCGTCCGCGTCAGGGATGACAGCCCGGCCTGCTGCATGCTCTTGGCCGTGCCGAGGTCCACCAGCTTGGCACGCCCCTCCGAGGAAACCAGGATGTTGGCCGGCTTGATGTCCCGGTGCACCACACCCGACTGGAACGCCGCTTCCAGGGCTTTCCCGATCTGAAAACCGATGGAAAGGCACTGGTGGGGGTTGAGGTACTCCTTCTCCGTGATCAGCGCCCGGGCGTTCGTGCCTTCCACGTACTCCATCGCGAGAAAATAAAGGCCCCGGTCCACGTCCACCCCGCTCTCGAAAATCCGAACGATGTTCGGATGGTCGAGCGCCCCCCCGGAAGCCGCCTCCCGAAGAAATCGCTTCACCGCCTCGGGCTTGGACGTCATGCTCTTCGACAGGAACTTCAACGCAACCGGGTGCCCGTCGGAAAGACGTACCCCCTTGTACACCGCCCCCATCGCCCCCTCCCCCAGCTTCCGTTCCAGCTGGTACCCCGAAATCTCCACCTCCAGCAACGGATCCAGGCAGCGGCTGCAAACCATCTCGCCGTCGATCTCCCGCGCGAGGTTCTGCTCCAGCTCCCGCCGCGGGATGATCGCCTTGCATCGCGCGCACGTCGCCCGATCGCGCAAAAACGTCGTCTGCCCTCCACGGGGACGGGAACCCGCCTCGCCCGCACCGCCCTCCGCCTCCGACGGCATCGCGATCAGGATCTCCGTGTCCCCCACGGTGATCCGGTCCCCGACGGACGCCTTCTCACGACCCGTGATCTTCTTCCCGTTCAGATACGTTCCGTTCCGGCTCCCCAGATCCTCGAGGATCATCTCCCCCTCCGCGTACTCCAGCTGGCAGTGGATCCGCGAAAGCTTGAAATCCACCAGCGCCACGTCGCAGATCGAGCTCCGCCCGATGATCGTCTTCCCCTCCTCGGGCGCGCGGAATTCCTGTCCCTGCAGAGGACCCTTTTCCACCTTCAGAAGTATCATCGGATGTATTATTTCTCCCCCGGCACGAGTGTCAAGAAGTGCCGGCGAGAGCGTCACGAGCTCGCGCCGCCTCCCGGACACCCTCGCACCCTCTCGCGAAGAGCCTCGAACGCCTCTCGATCCGACCCGACCGGCAGGGCCCCCGCTCGCCGCAGGCTCTCGAGCAAGGAACGCGCTCGCCCTCCCGTAAAGTCCCACTCTCCCTTCAGATCCACGAAGATCACGCGCCCGGCCATCGATGAATCGATGACCTCCAGGTTCCCGACGTTGCCGGGACCCATCGCCACCCCGCAGACGATCACGGCCTCGGCCTCCTCCATCAGGGCTTGCGCCTTCGCGGTCGCCGCCTCCCCCACCGGATGGAAGGGCGCCTCGAGCACCACCGGGATCCCCAACCATTGCGCGCAGGACGCGTCCGAATCCCCCTCGTTCAAAACGCCCGTCGATACGCGAAATCCCTCGAAATGGAGACGCCTCAAAAGCGTGGCCCCCGAACCCCCGCCGCATACCACGTGCACCTTCGGACGGTCCACATCCGCGGACGCCGGGGGGGTCCGCCGGTACCGAACCGCCGGCCGACGCGTCAGGGGATCGGGCGAGACGTCCAGCGTCAACCCGAATGCGCTCGCGAGGTTTCCGGTCGTGATCACCTCCTCCGGAGGACCATCCCCCGCGATGCGGCCCTCCTCGACCAGAATCACGCGCTCGCAGTATTCCGAAGCCAGGTTCAGATCATGCAGGATCGCCACGACCGCCGGACCCCGTGAACGGATCGCCAGGAGAAGCTCGAATACCTCCACCTGGTGGTTCACGTCGAGGTGCGCCGCCGGCTCGTCGAGCAACAGCACATCGGGCTCCTGGGCCAGCGCCTGGGCGATCACCGCCCGTTGACGCTCCCCGCCGCTCAGCGTCTGGAGGAGACGGGACGAAAAAGGAAGCAGATCCACAAGGGCCATCGAACGACGAACCTCGCGGCGGTCGGCCTCGCCGGGCGCCGTGAACCGCCCGAGATGGGGCAGGCGCCCCATGCCCACGAATTCCTCCACCGTGAAGGAGAACGGAACGTCCAGCACCTGCGGCGTGAGCGCGACCCGCCGGGCGATCTCGCCAGCCTTGATTTCCCCAAGCATACGACCCGAAAACAGCACGCGACCTTCCCGAACGGGAAGCGATCCCGTGGCCGCCCGGAACAGCGTCGTCTTCCCCGCCCCGTTCGGGCCGATGATCCCGGTCAACTCACCCCGCCGGAACGTCAGATCCACCCCTCGAAGGACGTCCGGGCCGTCGTACCCGGCCCGCACCCCCTCCAGGCGCAACGCGTCCTCGCCCCCCTTCCCCGTCGGTTCGCTCATGGTTCCAGGCTCTGCGAAAAAAAGAAATGGCTACCTCACGTTGCAAAATCCCGGATCCTTTTGCAACGTGGGAGTCGACGAACCCCTCCGGCCCTGGCGATGCTTCCGTCCGGGCGACGAGAGGCGGAACGAAAGATCAAGGACGAGGAGGCCCGATGATCCACCCGCGCATGCTCTGGGTGATGGTGCTCGCTCTGGCAACGGCGGCGGCCGCACGGGCCGCGGAGAAAGGTCCGGGGCGCTTCCACGACGTCTCCAAGGAAGTCGGCCTGGACGGCGCGAGAGGCGCCTTCCCTTCCTGGTGCGACTACGACCAGGACGGCCATGTCGACCTCTATGCCGGCGGGAGGCTCTACCGAAACGGCGGTCCCCCCGACTTCCGGTTCTCGGACGTGACCCGGGACCTCTTCGGCGGCTCCCCCGGGGGCAAGGGCGTCTGGGCGGACGCGAACAACGACGGAGTCCCCGACCTCGCCGTCCCCGCCAAGGGGAAACCCGAGCCGGATGTCGCCGTGAAGCTCTGGATGAACGACGGAAAGGGCGGTTTCGAGGAGATCCTCGTGAAAGGGCTCGAGGAACGCGAGGACTTCCAGTACATCGGCGTGCTGGCCTGGGCCGACGTGGACCAGGACGGCTGGGCGGATCTCTTCGCGGCCTGCAGCGAGGACTGGAACGACGGGAAACCGCGCTATTTCAAACGCTTCCTCTTCCGCAACCGAAAGGCCGGACGCTTCGAGGACATCACCGAAAAAGCCGGCATCGCCGGCGCCCCGCCCCGCTATACCCGCGGAGCGATCTTCGGAGATTTCGACAACGATGGGGATGCCGACCTCTACGTGGCGAACTACCGCATCGAAGACAACTTCCTCTGGGAAAATCGTGGCGACGGGACCTTCGTGAACGTGGCCGCCGACAAGGGCGTCAAGGGCACCGGTCGGAGATTCAAGGGGCAAGGCAGGACCTGGTACGGCCATTCCATCGCCGCCGCGTGGGGGGATCTCGACAACGACGGCAATCTGGACCTCTGGGTCTCGAACCTCGTCCACAAGGACGGCAAGTACGGCTATCACCGCGGATATATCTGCGACGACTCGAAAATCTACCTGAACGGCGGCGCGCCCGACTTCGCGTTCCGCGACGCCCGCAAGGACATGGGCATCGCCGTTTTGCCACTGGACGGGATCGGCGAGAAACCCGACGGCTCCAAGACCATCGTCGACGAACTCTGGGCGGGGATCGCCCTGGGCGACATGGACAACGACGGCGATCTCGACGCCTTCGTTCCCCAGGTATACGATCTGCCGTGGGCCTTCGCCCATCTCTACCGGAACGAGGGAAACGGAACCCTCACCCGCGTGGAAGACGAGGCCGGCGTCCGCGTCTTCGATACCTACAGCGGGGCCTGGGCCGATTTCGACGAGGACGGCTTCCTCGACCTCGCCACCTGGGGCCGCCCCGAGGTCGGGAAGAAACGCCGCCTCATGCTCTACAGGAACCCGGGCGGCGAGGGACAATGGCTGAAGGTCCGGCTCCGGACGGACGGGAACGGGGGCACCGCCATCGGCGCCCGCCTGACGCTCCGCTTCGGCGAGGATCTCGCCATCCGGGAAACGAGGGCGGGTACCAGCTCCCACGGCCAGCAGGATTCTCCCCTCGTCCATTTCGGGCTGGGGAACCGGAAACCCGACGTGCTCGAGGTCCGATGGCCGACCGGACGAACCCGGCGCTTCCCGGACCCGAAGCCCGGCAGCACCCTCCAGGCATCGGAACCTCGAAAGGACTGACGCGGGGCCTTTCTTCGGCCCCCGAACATTCTGGAAAAAGAAATAAAAAACTTTTCCGTTCATCCTGCCGGCCCTTGAAGGCTTCACCGGGATTCAAGATAAATACACCGGTTCATGCTCGGTATTTTCCGTGCTCCATCGATGAATACGCTCTATCCTCTCTATCTGGACCTCCGGGACGAGCCGTGTCTCGTCGTGGGGGGAGGCGAGGTCGCTTTTCGCAAAAGCGGGCCCCTCCTGGACGGCGGCGCGTCCGTGACGGTCGTTTCGCCCGATCCCGGCTCCGGCGTGGCCGGTCTGGAGAAAGCGGGCCGCATCCGTCTGGAACGACGCCCGTTTCGCGACGACGATCTCGAGGGAAAGCGGCTCGTCATCGCCGCCACGGACGATCGGAACGTCAACCTCGCGGTTTCCCGGGGCGCGGCGCGACGCCGGATCCTCTGCAACGTGGTCGACGATCCGGATCTTTGCGGGTTTCACGTTCCGGCCGTCGTGTGCCGGGGCGATCTGAAGATCGCCGTCTCCACGGGGGGGAAGGGGCCCGCCTTCGCCGCAAGCGTCCGGAAACAGCTCGAGACGATCTTTTCCGAACGCCACGCGAAGGCGCTTCGGGTGCTGGGCGACCTTCGTGCCGCGCTGAAGAGGCGGGACGATCTGACCGTCGCGGAGCGCAAATCGATCCTCACGAGGGCGGTGGAAGGGTCGCACATGAGGGATTTCCTTGAGGGGAAGATTCCAGAACTCGATCCGGAGAAACTGTCATGGCCGTCCAGATGATCGGCGTGGATCACGAAAGGGCGCCGGTGGAGCTTCGCGAAGCGCTCGCCTTCGACCGGCAGGAGATCTCCAGGTTCCTGCCTGCGCTTCTGAAAAGAACGAAGCTCACCGAGGCGGCCCTTCTCTCCACCTGCAATCGGACCGAGCTCTACGCCCACCCCGCGGACGTGCCCGGCGGGATCGATCCCGCTTCCGAGATCATGGCGTTCAAGGGGATCGAACCCGATCCCTCCCTCTGGAAAAGGCGGAATAACGAAGAGGCCGTGGAGCACCTTTTTTGCGTGGCGGCGGGCATGCGATCCATGGTGAAGGGCGAAGCCCAGATTCTCGGCCAGGTGAAGGACGCCTTCCGCTGCGCCGTGGAGGCCCTGACCACGGGACCCATCCTGAACCGCCTTTTTCACGCCGCCTTCCGCGCCGGCAAACGGGTACGGGCCGAGACGGGCATCTCCGAGGGCGCGGTCTCGGTGAGCCAGGCGGCCGTCGAGATGGCGTCCCGGGACCTGGGCGAGACGTTCCCGCACGCGAAGGTCGTCCTTCTCGGCGCGGGCCAGATGGCCGAACTGATCGCCAGGCACCTCGCCTCCAAGGGCGTCGCCTCCGTTTGCATCGCCAACCGCA
This sequence comes from uncultured Planctomycetia bacterium, assembly GCA_964508045.1. Lineage (GTDB taxonomy): Bacteria > Planctomycetota > JAKEIC01 > JAKEIC01 > CAZDSO01 > CAZDSO01. The sequence goes on from CAZDSO010000109.1 coordinate 7,053, forward strand.
CGCTGTGCCGCGCCCAGGAACTCGCCGCGACATTCGGCTTCACCGCCCGCGCCCTCGAGGCGTACGCGACCCCCGCCCGGGATGCCGACCTCCTCTTCTCCGCCTGTTCAGCCGACGGCTTTCTGGTCACCCCGGACAATCTGGGAAAACCGGACCGCGACCTCCTCGTCATCGACATCGGCATCCCACGCACCGTCGATCCCGAGATCAACGGTCTGCCGGGATGCACCCTCAAGAACATCGACGCGCTCAACGGCCTCGTGGACGTGAACCGGCGGCGCCGGGAAGAAGAAGCCGAGAAGGGAAGATCCCTCGTCCTCGAGGAGGTCGAGGACGCCATGAAATGGATCGCCACCCGGAAAAACGCCTCCCTGATCCAGTCCCTCGCCGGCTACATGGAAAGCATCCGGGAGAGGGAAATCAAACGCGTCTGCAAGAACACACGGCTCTCCGAGGTGGAAAAACTCGAGCGGCTTTCGAGCCACATCATCAAAAAAATCACGCAGCCTCTCATCAAGAAGATCAACGAAGCCCGCGCCGAAGGGGACCAGAGCACGCTGGAAGCCTACCTCGACCTCCTCAAGGAGGTGTACCGGATCTGAACGCCTTCGTGAACGACGAGCAAGGCCTGTGAATCCAGAAAAGGCATGACCAAGCTGTGACCTCCTCCTTGAAAATCGGAACACGCTCGAGCGCCCTCGCCCTCTGGCAGGCCCGGTTCGTCCTCGACGCCTTTCGGAATTCCTTCCCCGATCGCCACGCGGAGATCGTGAAGGTCAAGACCACCGGCGACCGCGTCCTGGACCGCCCGCTGTTCAAGATCGGAGGCAAGGGTCTCTTCACCAAGGAACTCGAGGACCGCCTCCTGGACCGCTCCGTCGACATGGCCGTGCACAGCCTCAAGGACCTGCCCACGGAGCTCCCCCCAGGGCTCGCCATCGGCGCCGTGCTGCCCCGCGGATCCCAGGGAGACGCTGCCGTCCTGCCCTCGGGAAAATCCTTCGAGGCCCTCGAGGAGGGCGCCCGGGTCGGAACGGGAAGCCTGCGGCGACGCGCCCAGCTGAAGGCGCGACGTCCCGATCTCGTCATGGCGGACCTGCGCGGCAACCTCGACACCCGCCTGGGCAAGCTCGCAGCCGAAGAGATGGACGCCCTCGTCGTGGCGAAGGCGGGGCTCGAGAGGCTCGGCGTGGACCGCGCACGGTTCACCGTGGAGGATCTCGACCTCGTTCCCGCTCCGGGCCAGGGCGCCGTGGCCGTGGAGGTCCTGGCCGCGCGCGACGACCTACGCCCTCTTCTCGAGGTCCTCGACCACGACGAAACGAGGCGGTGCGTGGAAGCCGAGCGCGGTTTCCTCGCGGCCCTGGGCGGAGGGTGCCACATCCCCATCGGCGCCCGGGCGACGATCGATTCGCAGGATCCCCAACGCCTGCGCCTGGTCGGCCTCGTCGGCGCGGTGGACGGGTCCGCGCTGGTCCGCCGTGAGGCCGTGTCCGGAATCGATCCGCACGACTTCGGGCGCACCCTGGCGCACGAGGCGCTCGAGGCGGGCGCGCGGCACATCCTGGAAAACCTTTCCGGGGAGGCTTCTTGATGAAGCCGAACAAACGAGGCACGGTCTACCTCGTCGGCGCCGGGCCCGGCGCCCCGGACTACCTCACCCTTCGGGCCGCGGACCTGCTCGGCCGGGCGGACGTCGTGGTCTACGACAACCTCGTGGGAGAGGGGATCCTCGAGCACTTCGCCCCGGGCGCCCGCGCCGTCTACGTGGGCAAGCAGGCGGGCCGGCACACGAAATCCCAGGAGGAGATCGGCGACCTGCTCGTCACGCTGGCCGGCAAGCACGATGCGGTGGTCCGCCTGAAGGGCGGGGACCCCTACATCTTCGGGCGGGGCGCCGAGGAAGCCTCCGTCCTGCGCGAGGCGGGCGTCCGTTTCGAGACGGTCCCCGGCGTCACGGCCGCGCAGGGCGCCTCCGCCACGGCCGGGATCCCGCTGACCCACCGGGAGACCAATGCCTCCGTGACGCTCGTCACCGGGCACGAGGACCCGACGAAGAAGGCCTCCACCCTCGACTACGAGGCCCTGGCGAGGTGCGGGGCGCTGGTCTTCTACATGGGCGTGGGGCGCCTGGCCGCCATCGCCTCCGCGCTGGTGGACAGAGGCTTGTCCCCCGACACCCCGGCGATGATCGTCCGAAACGCCACCTTGTCCGACCAGCAGACCGTGGCGGGGACGGTCGCGGACATCGCCCGGCGCGCCTCGGAGGCCGGCATCCGGCCGCCTGCGCTCGTGTTCATCGGAACGACCGTTTCCTATCAGCCGGCGCTCGACTGGTTCTCCGGAAGGCCCCTGTTCGGTCGCGCCGTCGTGGTGACGCGCGCACGGGCCCAGGCCAGCGTTCTGTCCGACCGGCTTCGCGGCCTGGGGGCGCGCGTCGTCGAGTTCCCCTCCATCGAGATCCGGCCCGTCGCCGGCAAGGAGCGGGAGAAGATCGACCGAACCGCGCGTTCCCTGTCCCGCTGGGACTGGATCGTGTTCACCAGCGTCAACGGCGTGGAAATCTTCCGGGACCGCCTTCTCGCGCTCGGGCTCGACGCCCGGGCCTTCGCTGGCCTCCGCCTCGTGGCCATCGGGCCCGCGACGGGGGAACGACTCGAGACGTACGGCCTCCGCCCCGATTTCCTCCCCTCGCGATACACGTCCGAGGCGCTCGCGGCCGGCTTGCCGGCGAAGGTGTTCGCGGGGGCGCCGCGGTTCCTTCTGGCCCGGGCGCGCGAGGGCAATCCGCAGCTGGCCCGGGACCTGAGGAAGCGGGGGGCGCGCGTGTCGGAGCTGGTGCTCTACGACACGGTCCCGGCGCGCACCCCGGCGGGGCCCGTGAAGAAGCGCCTGCGCGACGGCACGGTCGACGCCGTGACGTTCACGAGCTCTTCCACCGTCCGCTACTTCCAGGAACGCGTGGGCCCGAGGAATTTCAAGACGTTCTCGAAGAAGACCGCCTACGTTTCCATCGGGCCGGTCACCTCGCAGACGATCCGCGACCTCGGCGCGGAGCCCGCAGCCGAGGCGAGGACTCATACGATCCCGGGTCTCGTGCAGACGCTGACGGACTATTTCGAGGATCCTGCGCGACAGGCGAATCAGAAGTGATCCGTTTGCGTCGAAGACGCATCAGGAGGATCAGGGAAACATGATCGGCATCTCGAAGCTCTACTGCGGCTCGGTCGAACCCTCGGACGTCCTGCGGTACGGGGCGCGCAGCAAGGCGCTGCCCTCGCACCTGCTCCAGTTCTCGAAGGACAAGAAGCCGGTCGTCGTGTGGAACGTGACGAAGCGGTGCAACCTGAAGTGCGTCCACTGCTACGCCGCGTCCGACGATCGCAAGGGGGGGGACGAATTGACCACCGGGGAGGGCCTGGCCCTGCTGGACGATCTCGCGGCGTTCGGCTCGCCCGTGGTGCTCTTTTCCGGCGGCGAGCCCCTGATGCGCAAGGACATCTTCGAGCTGATCGGGGGGGCGGTGGAGCGGGGCATGCGGGCGGTGCTTTCCACCAACGGCACCCTGATCGACGAGGCCCGCGCGGACCGGCTGGCCGACGCCGGGATCGCCTACGTCGGGATCAGCCTCGACGGGATCGGCGAGGTCAACGACCGGTTCCGGGGAAGAGAGGGCGCCTTCGACGAGGCCGTGCGGGCGATCCGGCTCTGCCGGGAGCGCGGCATCAAGGTCGGGCTGAGGTTCACGATCAACCGGCGGAACGCGGCCGAGATCGGCCCGATGTTCGATCTGCTGGAGGCGGAAAACGTGCCGCGCATCTGTTTCTACCATCTCGTCTATGCCGGGCGGGGAAGCGAGCTGATGAGCGAGGATCTAGACCACGGCGAGACGCGCCGGGCCGTGGATCTCATCATCGACCGCACGTCCGCGCTGTACGAGAAGGGGAAGAAGGTGGAGGTGCTGACCGTGGACAACCACGCCGACGGGCCCTACCTCTACCTCCGGATGGTGCGGGAAGGCCGCGCCCGGGCCCCGGAGGTTCTGGACCTGTTGAAGATGAACGCGGGGAACAGTTCGGGCGTGGGGATCGGGTGCGTCTCCTGGGACGGCCAGGTGCACGCCGACCAGTTCTGGCGGCACCGGAGCTTCGGAAACGTCCGGGAACGCCCCTTCTCGGCGATCTGGACGGATCGTTCCGATCCGCTCATGGCCGAACTCAAGGAGAAGAAGAAGCACGTGAAGGGCCGGTGCGCCTCGTGCCGCTGGCTGGACGTCTGCGCCGGCAACTTCCGCGTCCGTGCCGAGGCGGCCACGGGCGACCTCTGGGCGCCCGACCCGGCGTGCTACCTGACCGACGAGGAAATCTCGTAGGAGCGACCCCGTGTGGTCGCCCCCGTTGAGCCGTGGTCGGGGAGGGCCCGTGTGTCCTCCCCAGTCGTACAAGAGGACATCCATGTTTCCAAACACGAGAATGCGCCGCCTGCGGGAAAACGGGGTCCTGCGGGACATGGTCTGCGAGACCCGTCTGGACATGCGGGATCTCATCCATCCCCTGTTCCTGGTCGAGGGGGAAAAGGTCGAGAACCCCGTCGCGTCCATGCCCGGCGTCTCTCAGCTCTCCATCGACCGCGCCGTGGCGGAGTGCGAAGCGGTCCTCGAGATGGGGATCCGTGCGGTCATCCTCTTCGGCGTGCCCCGCGAGAAGGACGAGAAGGGCGCCGTGGCCTTGAGGGAGGACGGCGTGGTCCAGCAGGGGATCCGGGCGCTGAAGACCCGGTTCCGGGACGACCTTATGGTGATCACCGACGTCTGCCTCTGCGAGTTCACCACCCACGGCCACTGCGGCATCCTCTGCTGCGATCGCGTGGACAACGACGCGACGCTTCTTCAGCTCGCGCGCATGGCCGAAAGCCACGCTCAAGCCGGCGTCGACGTGGTCGCCCCTTCCGACATGATGGACGGGCGGATCGGGGCCATCCGCCGGCACCTGGACGAGGCGGGCTTTCCGAGGACGCCGATCCTCTCCTACGCCGCGAAGTACGCCTCCGCCTTCTACGGCCCCTTCCGGGACGCTGCGGACAGCGCGCCGAAATTCGGCGACCGGCGCGGTTACCAGATGAATCCGCCCAACGCCCGCGAGGCCATGCGGGAGATCGAGCTCGACGTGGAGGAGGGCGCCGACATCGTCATGGTGAAGCCGGCCCTGGCCTACCTGGACGTGATCCGGAGGGCCCGGGACCGGTTCGACCTGCCGCTGGCGGCCTACAACGTGTCCGGCGAGTACGCCATGGTGAAGGCGTCCGCGAAGGCCGGCGTCATCGACGGCGACCGCGTCATGATGGAGATGCTCACGTCCATCAAGCGCGCCGGCGCGCAGCTGATCCTCACCTACTTCGGCAAGGACGTGGCGAGGGTGATGGGCTCATCCTGAGAACGGAGTTGCAGCATATGATGATCGATTCCTGTTTTCGGTTTTCGTCGTTTCGAATAGGAGGGGATGTAGGGACCGGCGCTAGCCGGTCCGCGCTTGCGCATCCTCGCGCATCCCAGGGAGCAAACGCGAAGGTTGTGCGGACGGGCTAGCGCCCGTCCCTACAGGCCTTGTTTCAGGCAGGACCATCATGGACCATCAGCTTCACATCATCGCCTGGGAGATCACGCGGCGCTGCTACCTCAACTGCAAGCACTGCCGGGGCGCTGCCCGCGACGTGGAATACGAGGGCGAGCTGACCACCGCGGAATGCAAGCGGCTGATCGACGTCGTCGCCTCCCGCGCGAAGCCGCTGGTCATCCTCACCGGCGGCGAGCCCATGACCCGCGACGACGTCTACGAGATCGCCGCCTACGGAAACGCCGCAGGCCTTCGCATGGTGCTCTCCCCCTGCGGGTGGATGCTCGACGACGATACGTGCAGGCGCCTCCTCGACGCCGGCATCGACAAGATCAGCATCAGCCTCGACGGACACGACGCGGCCTCGCACGACGATTTCCGGGGCGTGGAGGGCGCCTTCGAAAAGACGCTCGCCGGCGTGGAGGCGGCCCGCCGCAACGGCATCGCCTTCCAGGTCAACACGACCATCACCGCCCACAACGTCGACCACATCGAGGAAATCTACGACCTGGCGGTGCGGCTCGGCGCCGACCTCTTCAACCCCTTCATGCTGGTTCCCGCCGGCCGCGGCAAGGAACTCGCCGATCAATCCGTCTCCGCACAAAAGTACGAGGAGGTCCTGGCCTGGGTGTATCGAAAGCAGCGCGGAGGCCCCCTTCCCGTGCGCCCCACCTGCGCGCCCCACTACCAGCGGGTGGCGCGCCGGATGGCGCGGGACGAGGACGAAGACGGCCACGACGACTCGTCCAAGAGGCCGCCGTCCGCCAAGGGGCACCGGGGCGGAAAATCGCTCGGGGGCTGTCTCGGGGGCCGCCACTTCCTCTTCATCTCCCATCTCGGAAAGCTCCAGACCTGCGGGTTCCTCGACCTCGAATGCGGGGATTTGCGGGAGGCCGATTTCGACTTGTGGCGACTCTGGGAGACCTCCGAGGTCTTCAACGACATCCGGGACACCTCGAAGTACAAGGGCAAGTGCGGCGCCTGCGAGTACCTCCCGGTCTGCCGGGGATGCCGTGCCCGCGCCTTCGCCCTCACCGGAGACTACATGGAGGAGGAACCCTTCTGCTCGTACGTCCCCAAGCGCTTCCAGAGGCGTGCAGAGGAAGAGCGCGGAAAAACATAGACGGGTACCCTGAGGGATTTCAGGTTTCAGTCGGATGTGCCTGTGGATCATCTCTTTCGCTGAAATCTGAAATCTGTTCCGAAAATTTGGCAATAACCATGATCGATGACCGCCTTGGAGGGCGAGGGTCCTCCCGAGCCCAAACACAGTCGGCTCGCCAGCCCGTACTACGCCGATCGGCTCTTGCAAGGGCTACGTAGGGTCCTCCGTAGCTCACGCAACCACCTGCAAGCGAAGGAGGAGAGGCTCGCCCTCCTATTTTTCATGGTTTCTGGGTGAGCCGAAGGCTCATGGTGGATTACAATCCGAGAGGAAATCCTACCTTCGATGAAAGATCGGCACCGCATTTTGAACCTGGCCCAGGGCGACCTCCCCCTCCGGAAGCGTCCCTTTTCAGCGTGGGCGAACGAGGCCGGCCTCTCCGAGGAGGATCTCCTGCGCGGACTTCGCGCGTTGAAGCGGGACGGGGTCGTCCGCCGATTCGGCGGCGTCTTCGACGCGCGCGCCATGGGCTGGATCACCACCCTCGTGGGGGCGGTGGCGCCAAGGGGGCGGCTGGACGATTTGCACGTGCGCATGAAGGAGCATCCCGGCGTCACTCACGCCTACGTGCGCGACCATCGGATCAACGTCTGGTTCACCCTCGCCGTCAAGACGGACGGGGAAATTTCCGCCTTCCTCGAGGCCCTGCGCGAAGAAGCGCTCGCAGACCAAGCCTGGTCCATGCCCCAGAAACGCCGGTTCAAGCTCGATGTCCGCTTCGACGCCGGGGAAAGCGGCGCCGCCGGTTCTCCATCCCCTTCCGCGGGCGAAACGAAGAAGCGGGGCCCCGCGGGAGGCTCCGGGCCCGTCCCCGGTTCCGGAATCGACCGGGAACTCGTCCGCGCGCTGCAGGGAGATCTGGAATTCCGGCCTGATCTCTTCCAGGCGCTGGCGGAGAGGATCGGGATCGCGCTTCCGGATGTGCTCGACCGCTTGCAGACCTGGAAGGAACAGAAAGCCCTGAAACGCATCGGCGCGGTGGTCCGCCACCGGCGCGTGGGATTCGCCCACAACGCCATGGTCGCGGCGCGCGTGCCGGCCGGCCGGATCGAGGAGGCGGGAAGGGCCGTAGCGAGGCTTCCGTTCGTCAGTCACGCCTACGAGCGCGAAACGCCCCCGGATTTCCCCTTCGGCCTCTTCGCCATGGTCCACGCCAGAAGCGCCGAAGCGCTGAGCGAAGCGGTGGACGCGGTGAAGAAGGCAACGGGCGCGGACGATCTCGCGGTCCTCCAGAGCGTCCGCGAGCTGAAGAAGGAAAGCATGACGTTTGTTCCGTAGTTCTCGTTTACGCCATCTTTCTATTGGAGGGCGAGCCTCTCCTCCTTCGCTTGCAGGTGGTTGCGTGAGCTACGGAGGACCCTACGTAGCCCTTGCAAGAGCCGATCGGCGTAGTACGGGCTGGCGAGCCGGCCGTGTTTGAGCACGGAATCACGCCTCCGCCTCCTATCTCCGAGCGAGGGCTTCGGGGCGTCTTCGGGACCCTCGCTCTCCAAGGCTCCCATCGATTCAGTTTTTTTCACGAATTTGCGGAACAGGTTACAGAATTCAGCGAGGAAGGAATAAACTGAATGTCTTCGGCTGATAATTGGAATCCGGAGTTCTGAACGAGCGAAGCGAGTCGAAGAATACGACCCAAATCCCTCATCCAACATCGAGGTGCATCGTGAATCGAAGTGAAACGCTGTTCGAGCGGGCGAGGAAGGTCATCCCCGGCGGCGTGAACTCCCCCGTGCGCGCCTTCGGCGCAGTCGGCGGAACGCCGCCCTTCATCGTCTCGGGCAAGGGCGCCGAGCTGACCGACGCCGACGGGAAGACCTACATCGATTTCGTCGGTTCCTGGGGCCCTCTGATCCTCGGCCACGCCGACGAGGACGTGGTGGCCGCGGTGAAGGGTGCGGCGGAAAGGGGGACGAGCTTCGGCGCGCCCACCGAGGCCGAGGTGGATCTGGCCGAGATCCTCGTCGAGCACGTCCCCTCCGTCGAGCGGGTCCGCATGGTGAACTCCGGCACCGAGGCCACCATGTCGGCCCTGCGTCTCGCGCGCGGATACACGGGCCGTGACAAGGTGATCAAGTTCTCGGGCTGCTATCACGGCCACGGCGACGCCTTCCTGGTCCAGGCGGGGTCGGGCGCAACGACCTTCGGGGAACCCAATTCGCCGGGGGTCTGCGCCGACACGGTCAAGGACACGCTGCTCGCCCGCTTCAACGACCTCGACTCGGTGAACGCCCTCGTGAAGGAGAACGGGGGGCAGATCGCAGCGTTGATCGTGGAACCGGTGGCGGGCAACATGGGGATGATCCCGCCGAAGACGGGCTTTCTCGAGGGGCTTAGGGAGATCACGGCGAAGGAGGGGATCGTCCTCATCTTCGACGAGGTCATCACGGGCTTTCGTCTCGGGCCCGGGGGCGCCCAGGATTTGTTTGGCGTGACGCCGGACCTCACGACGCTCGGCAAGATCATCGGAGGCGGTCTTCCCGTGGGCGCCTACGGAGGCAAGGCGGAGATCATGGCGCGCCTTTCCCCGGAGGGCCCCGTCTACCAGGCGGGGACGCTGTCCGGCAACCCGGTCGCGGTCGCGGCCGGCCTGGCGACGCTGAGGAAGCTCCTGCAGCCCGGCGTCTACGACCGCCTGGAAAGACTGGGCAAGCGCCTCGCCGACGGCATCGGCCTGAACCTGCGGGAGCTCGGCTTCCCGGCCACCTTCCACGCCCTGAAGTCCATGAGCTGCCTTTTCTTCCGCAAGGGACCCGTCGTCTCGGACGAGGAGGCCATGGCGAGCGACACGGCCCTCTACGGCCGCTACTTCCACGGCATGCTCGAGCGCGGGATCTACCTCGCCCCGGCCCAGTTCGAGACGGCGTTCGTGTCGGCGGCCCACGCCGAGGACCACGTCGACCGCGCGATCGAGGCCAACTGGGAGGTGCTGAAAAGCCTGGCGTCCTCGTGAACCTGCCGTGCGATTTAAATACCGGGCGCTGCTTTCTCGACCCTGATCTACCTGATCTTCATGCTGATCTACATGATCTTTCTCTGGAGATTCGAGATTCCGGAAAACCCGAGACCTCTATCATGTGGATCGGATGGGCGTACACACCATCAGCGAGATCAGGCTCGAGGATCGTTGCGAGGCAGTCCCAGTTTGGCCTTGTAGCGTAAAGCAACAGGACCCTGATTATTTCAATCGATATCCACCAGCGCCAGGGTCCCCCCGACGTCGAGCATGGCCACGATCTTCTTCTTGCCGCCCGCCTTCAGCTCCCAGATCAGGAGCTCGCGGTCGCCGTCCTTCTGGGTGAAGAACTTCACGAACTCGGGTTCGCCCAGTTTCATGAGCTTCTCGATCTCGTCCATGGCGTTGCCCACGACGATGCGGTCCCCCCCCTTCTCGAAGTCGCAGACTTCCTTCCACTTCCGCTTCTTGTCGGGGCCCTTGTACACGACGAACGAGGCGATGTCCGCATCCTGGCCGCTCTCCATGACCTCGAACATCTCCTCGATCCGCTTCTTCACCTTCTCCGCCCGGGGATCGCCTTTCTCTTCCTTCGATTCTTCCCCCGATTCTTCCCCGCCTTCCTTCCCGTTTCCGTCCTTGCCGCAGGCGACGAGGAGACCCGCAACGAGGGCAAACATCATCAGGATCGACAGGGCTTTTCGCATCGCTCCTCCTATTCCGGAATCTTGTATCTGTCTCTTCATGGCAAATTGTATGAGCCCACCTTGCCCACGCTCGCGCCGATAGGCCGTCACGTCAAGCGTTTTCCTTTCGGATTGGAGGGCGAGCCTCTCCTCCTTCGCTTGCAGGTGGTTGCGAGAGCTA
>CAZDSO010000110.1:0-17305 GCA_964508045.1 uncultured Planctomycetia bacterium
GGACCGCCGTCAAGGAGGAGGGGGTGAGGCTGGATGTCGAGCTGGGCGTGTCCTACGTGGGAACCTTCTACAACGACCACGCGATCCGCGCGGCCCGGGCCGCCGGCCAGACCCCCGTGACCTTCGAGGAATACCCCGCGGGGCGGGCGATGGCGGAGTTCGATCTGGCCCTGCCGCTCGGCTTCGCCTTCCACCACAAGACCGTCGTGTTCGTGAGCCTCGAGGACGCCGGCAAGCACACGCTGCACAGCGAGACGTCGGTGGCGCGCGCGCTCACGGGGGGGTGGTTTCTGAAGCTCACGGTCCGGTACGACTACGTGGAGCCGCCCGCCTTCGGCAAGAAGCGGGGGGACGCGACCTACCTCCTCTCGGTCGTCTTCAAGTTCTGACGGTCAGCCGGAGAGCGCGTCCTGCAGGACGCGCAGGAGGATGTCGCGCCGGAAGGGTTTCTGGAGGAATCCCGAGGGCGCCTCGAACGCGTAGCGCGCCCGCGCGGCCTCCTCGCTGAACCCGCTGACGAGGAGGACGGGAAGGCCGGGCCACCGCCGGCGGATGCGGCGCAGGACCTCGGCGCCGTCGAGGCCGGGCATGGCCAGATCGAGCAACACCGCGGAGATCGCCCCGTCCCCCGCCTCCAGGATCGAAAGCCCCTCCCGGCCGTCGCGGGCGATCAGCACCTCGTACCCCACCTTCTCGAGCATGGCCTGTCCGACCTTGCGCACGGTCTTCTCGTCGTCCACGAGGAGCACGGTCCCGTTTCCGCCGCCGGCCCCGCGCGGCGCCCCTGCGGCCTCCGGGGCGACGCGGCGGGGCGGGGCGCCGGCGGGAAGGAGGACGCGGAACCGGGATCCCTTCCCCGCGACCGAATCCACGAGCATGGCGCCCCCGTGTCCGCGGACGATGCCCAGCACCGTGGCCAGACCGAGGCCGCGCCCCGTGGACTTCGTGGTGAAGAAGGGATCGAAGACCTTCGCAAGGGTCTCCTCGTCCACGCCGGGACCCGTGTCCTCCACCTCCAGGAAGACGTAGGCGCCGGGGCCCGGGATCTCGCCGGTGAAGGACGCATCCAGCTCGCCGGCGGAGAAGGACGCGGCGCCCGTGCGGACGGTGACGGTCCCCTCCTTGCCGTCCAGCGCTTCCGAGGCGTTGGCGATCAGGTTCATGACCACCTGCCGGATCTGGCCGGGGTCGGCCTCGATGGGGGGCGCGGTCGGATCGCCCTCGAAGGCAAGGGCGGTCTTCCGGTCGATGGACGCCTCGAGAAGGGGGACCATGTCCTTCGCGAGGTCGGAAAGGTCCACGCGTTCGATGACGGAACGGGGCTTCCCGGCGTAGTCGAGGATCTTCCCCGTGAGCTCGGACAGGCGCTGGCCGGCCTTGCGGATCAGCTCGATATTCCAGCGCGCCGGCGCATCCTCCCCGAGATCCGCCAGCGCCAGGTCCACGTTGCCCAGCACCCCCGTGAGCAGGTTGTTGAAGTCGTGGGCGATCCCTCCCGCCATCATGCCGAGGCTCTCGAGCTTCTGGGCATGAAGCAGGCGCGCCTCGAGGCCGCGCCTTCTCTTCTCGGACCGCTCGCGGTCGAGGGACCCGGACAGGATCTTCCCGCAGAACCGGAGGAAGACGAGCTCCGTCTCCGACCATGCCCGTTCCTCGGTCGCGTGGCATCCCAGCATCCCCATCCACGCCCGCCCCATGGACAGAGGCACGACGACCGCGGAACGGACCCCGGCCCGGCGGAACGCCTCCCGCTCCGCCCCCGCGGAGGCGGGAAGGTCCTCGAGGCGCTCCACGACCAGCGGCTGGAAGGATTCCATCTGATCCATGCCCCAGGCGGGACCGCCCTCGCCCGCCACCGGCGTGGCCTCCTCGCACAGCGGCACGCCCTCCGCGCACCAGCAATGCGTGGTCGCAAGGAGCGTGCGCTCCTCGTCGAGCTCCCGCAACAGGAGGCGGTCCACGCCCAGGAACCGTCCGATCTGCTCCAGCGCCTCCTCCACCTTCGCGCGGATGCCGCGTTCGCCGATGTCGATGAACTTCCTCGAGATGTCCCCCAGGAGCCGCTCCATCGACACCCGTTGCCGGAGCGTCTTCTCCATCTCCTTGCGCGCCGAGACGTCGCGGGCCACCACCACCACCTTCTCGAGCCCGCCCTCGTCGTCTCGAACGGGGGTGTGGGTCTGCTCGATCCACAGCGTCCGCCCGTCCTTGCACCGGAAGCGGAACTCGAGGCGGGAAGGGCGGGACTCGAGAAGCATTTGCTTCCACATCGCCTCGGCGCGGGGAGCGTCGTCGGGGTGGACGAGCCGGAAGTCCATTTCCCGGCCCGTGAACTCCGCCGGCGTCCATCCGGTCAGACGCTCGACGGAAGGGCTGACCCGCAGGAAACGGCCCTCCGGCGAGAGTTCCATGATGATGTCGGGCCCGGCTTCCCGGAAGGTGTCCTGCAAATCCATGTCGCACCCGCCAGACGGCCTATCGAATCAGCGGGGCCCCTCCCCGGAAGTGGGAAAAGAATACACGGCGGCGCGCCGCGGATCAACCGTCCGGGATCCGAGCCCTTCGCCGCAGGATCGCCGTGGTCCCGGACCGGGTGTACGCGTGGCCCGGGACACACGCCTCCCACAAACGCGGGGGCGTGGTGAGCCTTGTCGAACCGCTGGAATCTCCAATCGGAAATCCCAAAAAAAAGGGCGGGTGGGACTGCGATGACGTCCCACCCGCCGAAGTTTCAAGGCGCGGGAAGATGCCGGCGAGGCCGGTCCCGCACGGATGCGGTCTCAGCCGGCCGCACCTTCCACTTTTGTGTGTATACAGCCTTGGTTGTCAGATTCCAATGGATCACCTCCTTTCTCGAGCCCTTGCCCGCCCTTTCCCGCGGGCGATCGGGACCGGCGGCGCCGCCGGAATCGCTCTGCCTGCATTATAGGAAGTCAGGGACCGTCCGCAAGGTCGAACCGCTTCCGAGCCCTTCGCGGTGTCACCGAGTACGGATTTCGGATTTCAGCCGCCCAGAGTGCAAGGGCCGCCATTGGCCTCGTCGTCAGCCACGTAGACGAAGTCGGAGTGGCGCAGCCACGCAAGCAAAAGCGCTTGCGGCACTCCGCTACGCTTCGTGGCTGACTGGAATCTGAGGGCTGAAATCTGAAATCTACAATCCCTTCCTAGGCAATCCCAAATCCCTACGCGTCCCCGCGTCCGGCGCCGTAGCGCAGCTTGAACCAGACCACCGTGGCTGCGAGGGCGAACCCCACGCCGTTGGCGACGATCAGGGGCCACGCCCCGAGACAGACGCCGTAGAGGAGCCAGAGCAAGAGGCCCGTTGCCAGCATGAGAAAGGTCTTCAGGTTCAGATCCGCGGCCGAACGCGTCCGCCACGTCTGGATCACCTGGGGAAGCATGGAAAGCGTGGTGAGCACGCCGGCGGAGAATCCGAGGAGATCCACCAGAATGTGCGCGGTGTCCGTCATCGGCCAACCGGGGGTTTCAGCGGGGCAGAAGGTCTTCCAGTCCTGGATCCGGCTCGAGGGTCTCCACGTCCACCGCCTCGCCGGCGAGTCCCGCGAACGCCGGCGCGCGGTGGGTCAGCACGACGGCCTGGATGCGTCCCGGTTCCGTGACGCGGTTGAGGATGTCCACCAGGCGCTCGCAGCGCTCCCGGCTGACGTGCACGGCGGGATCGTCCAGGAGAAGGACCTGGGGTTCCTTCTCCGCGAGATGGATCGCCACCGAAAGGCGGACCAGCGAGGCGACGAGTTCCCGGAGCCCCTGCGACCCCAGCGCGAAGGGGCAGGGGCTCAGCCCTTCGAGGCGCGTGGGCAGAAGGGCGTCGCTGAGCGTCGCGCTGGTGTAGCGCCCCCGCAAGGCCTCCCCCAGCAGGGCGTCGAGGCGGTCCTTGATGGGCGCCGTCACGCGCGCCACCGCGGACGAGCGGACCTCCTCCAGCGCGCCCTTGAGGATCCGCAGCCCGCGCGCGCGTCTCTCGAGCCTCGCCTGGCGCGCCCGCTCGGAAAGAAGCGTCCGCTCCACCTCGGCGAGCCTCGTGTAGGCGCCCCGCAACGCGCGCTCCGCCAGCGCCTCTTCCAGCTGCGCCGCCTTCGCCCGCCGGGCGCTCAACAGATCCCGCAGCGTGCGCGCGCGGGAGACGGCCTTTTGGCGCTCCGCCTCCGCGTCGCCTTCCCGCCGCGCCACGTCCTCCCGCGTCGTCGCGGCCCGGGCCGAGGCCTCTTCCGCCTTTCCGGCCAGCGAAGCGAGCGCCTCCCGGCAGCGCTCCGTCGGCCCGTGGATTCCCAGGTGGCGCTGGATCTCCTCCACCGCCTTCCTCTCCTCCACCTCCGTCTCCACCACCGCCCGCTCCACGGCCAGGGACGCCTCCTCCGCCGCCGCCACCGCCTCTTCCAGCTGCTCGCGTTCGCTCTCCGCCTTCCCGAGCTCCTCCTCGGCGAGCCGGAGCCTGTCTTCCAGCGCCTCCAGCCGGCTCGCCAGCGCATCCTCCGGCCCCTCCGCGGCCTCCGGATCCAGCGCGCGGGAAGCGGCCTTCTTCTCCAGGGCCTCGAGAGACGCCTCCGCCGCGGCTTTCGCCTCCGCCACCGCCTCCGTGCTTCGGGCGTCGGCCGCGCGCCGCCTCGCCAGGAGCGTCTCCACGCCCTTTTCCACCTCGAACCTCTCCCGCCACCGGGCCCGAAGATCCGTCGCGTCGTCCGCCCCGAACGCCGCCAGCAGCGCGGACAGATCCGCCGCCTTTCGCTCGGCTTCTTCCGCGAGGCGGCGGGCTTCCCCGGCCCCGCTCTGGATCCGCACCACCTCCCCGCCCGGTCCCCGGACCTCGACGCGCTCAAGCGCCACGCCCTGCCTCCCCTCCAGAGGACGCCCGTCCAGCCGGACGTCCAGCGCCCCCTCGCCCGAACGCTCCACCGCCAGCGCCGCCCGCGCCAGCTGCGCCCGGTGGACGCGGATCTCGTTCTCCAGCGCCTCCGCCCGCGCGACGTCCTCCTCCCCCGGCGCCTCCCCCTGCAGGGCGCCTCGCGCCTTATGCATCTCGCGGTCCATCTCCCTCAGCGTTTCCAGGGCCTCGCGCGCCGCCGCCACCCGCGCGCGGCCCTCCCGGAGTGAAACCCGGATCGCAGCGTCCTGATGCGCCCGCCGGAGACGGTCGCGCTCCCCCCGGCGCTTCCGGACCGCTTCGCGGACCCGATCGAGCCTCTCCTTCACCTGCGCCAGGAGCGCCTTCTCCCCCGCCCGCTTCTCCGCCGCCTCCCGCGCGGCCTTCCGCGCCCGCGCGGCCTCCCCTTCCCGCTCCGCCCGCTCCGCCAGCACGGCCCTCGCCCGGTCGGCCTCCGCGCACAGACGCCCCGCCTCCGCTTCCGCCCCTTTCAGGCGTTCCCGTTCCGCGGACAAATCCACCGCCTCCGCCTCCACCGCCTCCCGCGCTTCCTCGGCCCGGGCCGCGTCCTGTTCCAGGGCGGGAAGACCCTCCCGGATCTCCTCGAACTCGCGCCGCATCATCTCGACGGCCCGGATCTCCTCGCGCAGTGGCTCCGCCGACGCCTCCAGCCGCTCGATCTCCTTCTCCACGGCCCACAGGGGCGATTTCCTGGAGCGCGAACGCTCGCCGGACGGCGTGAAGAACTCGGCGTGGAGCCGGGCGACCCGGTCCAGGACCGCGTCGAAATCCGGCGTCACGCCGGCGCTCGAAAGACCGACGTGGGTGACGGCGCCGTCCTCCGCCTCCGGAAGCCTTCGCGCCTCCTGGGGAACGAAGAGCCACTGGAACGCCCCCCAGTCCCGCGCGAGACAGCCGTCGCTCCGGGTCGACGCCGTGTCGGACCCCAGCAACGCGCGCAGGCTCGCTTCCGCCTCCTTGCCCCTCGCCTCGAGCCTCCACCCCGCCTCCCCGGCGACGTGAAGTTCCGTCCTTCCCTTCTTCCCGAACGTCTTCCCCACACGGACGGCGCGCCCCGCGTGCTCGAACTCGAGCCCCACGGCGGGTTCCGCGCCCGTCAGCCCCTGGGGCTCGACGGATTCCACCCACCGGCACTCGGTCCGGGCCTCGTCGAACAGGACGCGGCGCAGCGCCTCGAAGAGGGAGGTCTTTCCCGCCTCGTTGGGGCCGGTGAGCAGCGTGCTCCGGGGGTGGAAGACGAGACCGAAGGGGCCTCCCCGGAAGCGCTTCCAGTCCCTCACCGCGACCCGATGCAGCCTCACAGCCCCTCCTCCCGAAGCGTCCGCTTGAAGATCGACAGCGCCTCCCGCCGGGCGGCGGCCTCCTCTTCCCCCGCGCCGGCGAGGCCGTCGAGCAGGGCGTCTCGCACCTTCGCAAGCCCTGCGTCGGCGATCGCGAAGTCCTCGCCGGGCGCCGCGAGCCACGCGAGGTCGTCGTCGTCGAATCGTACGTGCGCGAACTTCCCCCGGGCGTTTTCCTCCAGCTGCCGGTAGGCGGCCGTGAGGCCGGCGGGCAGCGCGCCTTCCAGGCGGACGCGCAGGAGGTCCGCCTCCGTCTCCTCCAGAAGGGAGCGGAGCCGGTGCAGGTTCTCGTCCCCCTCGAAGCGAAGGGAGAGGTCCGCCCACGCGACGCGTCCCACGGGGCGCTTGCGGATGCGGGGGGGGGCGCCCTTTTCCTCGATCTCCACGATGAGGACGTTGCCGGCGTCCTTCTCCTCGAAGGAGGTCCGCTCGTGCGTGCCGGCGTAGGCGATGCGGGGGACGCCGTCGGACGCCTCCACGATGCGGGTGCCGTGCCAGTGGCCCAGCGCGAGGTAGTCGAGGCCCGCGCGCGCGACGTGGGCGGGATCGAGGGGAAGGTGGATCTCGTCTTCCCGGGCGCCGAACGTCTCGGTGGCGAGGTGGCCGTGGGCCAGGGCGATGTGGACGCCCGGCCGTCCGGCGAGGTCCTCGAGATCGGCGAGGGGGTCGCGCGTGGAGAACCGCGTCGTCACGGGGCAGGGGTGGAGAACGGCCCCGGTTCCGGGCAGGTCCACCGCGCCGGCCTCCAGGTGGCACTTGAGATGCGGAACGCCCTTGATCAGGGGCCGGTTCCACACGCTGTCGGGCCCGGCCGCGTCGTGGTTGCCGGGGATGGCGTGGATCTCGACGCCGGGATGGGCGCGGAGGACCCTCACGAGGCCTTCCACGATCGCAGGTCCGATCTGGTTGCTCTCGAACAGGTCGCCGGCGGCCAGGACGAAATCCGCCCCCGCCTCGGAAGCGATCTCGAGGATCCGCCCGACGCCGTCGATGCGCCCGGCCGACACGAGTTCCGCGGCCTCGCCGAGTCCGCTTCCCTTCATGCCGAGCTGCCAGTCCGCGGTGTGGAGAAACGTCACCATCGCTCGATCGTGGATTCCCGATTGCGGGTTGCGGCGGTCTCCTTTCGACGCGGGTTCAGGACGGCGGGTCGTCGTGGAAGAGGCCTTCGATGTCCAGGATGTCGGGCGGCTCCATGTGCCCCGTCTCGTGGGCCTTCAGGAAGACCTCCACGATCCCGCGGTCGAACTGGGAGCCGGCGCATCGCTGGAACTCGAGAACGATCTCCTCGCGGCTGAAGTTCCGCCGGTAGGTCCTGGACGAGGTCATGGCGTCGTAGGCGTCGGCCACGGCGAGAATGCGCGCGCCGAGGGGAATCTCCTCGCCGGTCAGCCCCCCGGGATACCCCGTGCCGTCCCACCGCTCGTGATGCGCCAGCACGATCCCGCGCACGCGCTCGATGTTGTCGATGTTGCCGGCGATCTCGGCCCCGATGACGGGATGGCGCTTCATGACCTCGAACTCCGGCTCGGTGAGGCGCCCCGGCTTCGTGAGAATCGACTCCGGGATGCCGATCTTGCCCACGTCGTGCAGGAGGCTCGCCAGTCGCACATCGGCCCGGTCCCTCGCGGAAAGGTCCAGGTGCCGGCCCAGTTCCGTGGCGTAGGCCGTGACCCGTTCCGTATGGCCCCGCGTGTAGTGGTCCTTGGCCTCGATCGTGGCCACCAGCGTGCGGATGGTCCCCAGGAAGAGCCGCTCGTTCTCCTCGGTGAGACGGACCTTGTCGACCGCGATGCCGGCCTGCTTCCCGATCGCGGAGAGCAGCTCGAGATCGTACTCGGAGAAGGCGTTCTTGACGGAAAGGTTGTCGAGATAGAGGGCGCCGAGGACGCGCCTCTTCGATTCCAGCGGCACGCTCAGCGCGGAGCGGATGTTGTGGAGGACGATGCTCTCCTCCGACTTGAACCGCTCGTCCTCCAGCGTGTCGGTGGAAAGGATGGAAAGACCCTTCGTCACGCATTCCCGGAGGATGGATCTCGACGGCCCCGCCAGATCCTGGTCCGCCCGGGGCCCCCCCATGGCGGCCCGCTCGAACGTCTCCGTCGCCTTGTCCCACAGAAGGAGGTATCCCCGGTCCGCATGGAGCACGTCGAGGACGATGTCCATGATGGTCTCGAAGATCTTCTCGCGGTCCGTCTCGGCGTTGATGAGGTTCCCGACACGGTAGAGCGTCCTGAGCATCTCCCGGTTCCGCTCGAGCTCCACCGCGGAGGTCGGGGAGATGTCGCCGGCGATCGTCTCGTCCTCGATGCGCCGGCGGATCGTGGTCTCGGTGGGAAGCGAAACGCGGCGCGTCTTCGCCGGGGCCCGCTTCACCCGGAACTGGATCTCCACCGGGCCGGCGTGGATCCGGTCCTGGTCCTGCAGCGCGTGGGAGGCCACCTTCTCGCCGTTCACGAACGTGCCGTTGGAGGACCCGAGATCCTCGAGCCGGAAGTCCGCGCCCGCCTTCGCGACGGAAAAATGGCGGCGGGAGACGCCTTCTTCCAGCAGGCGGATCTCGCAGGTCTCGTGGCGACCGACGAGCGTGACGCCCGGCGAGGCCAGGGTGAAGACGCGGCCGGCGCTGTTTCCGTTCAGCACGAGCAGACGGGCCTCCTCGTCCCGCTCGCTTCCGGCGCCCGGGGAATCGTCCTTGTCTCGGGAATCCCCCATCGGATCGTCTCCGCAACATGCGAGGACCCGGCCCCGCCCGCGCCCGTGGCCCGGCGGGTCCCCCTCCGACCGGCTCGCAAGGAGGCCGGGTTTCCTTCGTCCCCGCGGGGATTGTCTCACATCGGGCTTGACCCCCCAGCTTTTTTTTCCCATTTCCATCCGCCTTCGGGGAAGCCGGGCCAGAGGCAAAAAAAAGGCGCGGGCGCCATGAGGCCCACGCCGAGGGGAAAGGGGTGCTTCGTTGTCGATTCTCACCGCTCCTTGAAGGAGATCAGGCTCGGCTCCAGGATGAAAAAGGGCCGGTTCGGGTCCAGCACCGGGAAGGCCGTGACCAGGCCCCCGTTGTAGGTGATCGCCGGAGACCCGCGGACCTCCGACGTCTCGTTCAAGCCGGAGTCGTTCCGCGACGCGCGGGCCAGGACCGCCCCCTCGATGTCGGCGGACCCCGCGATGACGACCTGTTCCCCGGCGATGATGAGGCCTTCCAGGTACTGGTCGAGATCCTCGTTTCCCTGGATCCGGATGTCCCCGCCCGCCACCAGGAGAAGTCCGCCGGGGAGGTCGTGTCGCAGGCGGGTGTTGCCGCCCACCTCGATGTCCCCGGTGGCCACCACGCTCATCCGGAAGGTCCGCGTGGAGGGGCCGAACGCCCCCTTGCCCACGATGCCGGCCTGTCCGGTCCCGGCGAGGGTCGCATGCCCCGCCACGAAGTAGCTGCCCCGGGCCAGGGAGGGATCGACCCCGTGCCCGCTGAAGGTCCATCCACCCTGGCCGGGAGACCACCCCCGGAAGGTCTCCCGGGAGTCGGGATCGAAGAGAATCCGGCGGTCGCCGTCGGTCACGCGTCCGTCCCCGGCCAGGACGTACCGGCACCCGTCGAGCAGGGCCTCGGGACGCACGTCGGGAAGAGGCCACGCCCGGGCCCGTCCGCCGGCGACGCCGTCGACGACGGCGCGGTCCGAGCGGGTCAGGCCCCGGCAAGCGGTGGCGTTCCCGGCGACGGTGGGCGTGCCGAGAAGGGCGAGGAAACGGTTCGCGTGCACGTTCCCCCGGGTTCCGAGAAAGCGGGCGTTTCCCGCGATGCGGAGGTCGTCTCCGGAGATCAGGCAGGCGCCGGGACGCCACCGGGGCGAATCGACGGGGGTGAAACGCCTGGCAAAGGAACCGGTGTAGGAGACGACGGCGGTGGCCCGGCCGAAGCGTCCCCGGGAGACGAGGGTGACCGACCCCGCCTCGTCCCCCTCGTCCACCGCCCCGTCCCAGTCGTTGTCGATGCCGTCTTTCTGGCTGAACACGGAATAGGTGATCAGGGCGCCGCCGGCGAGGGGGAGGGGCGAGACGCCGGCTTCCCCGAAATCGGGGAGGCCGTTTCCGTTGCGGTCGTCTTCTTCCCTCCAGGCGAGGGTGCCGATGCGCCCGAGGTTCCCCTCGATGCGCTCGATGACGCGGGGATCGAGCATGTCGCGGTGGTAGCGGATGCCCTCGTCCGCCTCGCCGTCGCCGTCGTTGTCCCGGGCGTCGGTGGCTTGCTTCAGTCTTGCGAGGGCGAGGTGGACCCCGGCGTCGGCGATCTCGCCGGCGCTGTCGATCTCGGGGGCGGTCCGGTCCCGGATGGCGGCGTCGGTGGAGAGGAGGAGGAGGCAGAGGAACCCCGTTTCGACGAGGATGACGAGGACGAGAAAGAGGACGACGAGGGCAACACCGCGCTTGCTGGCTGACATGGATTCCGTCCTTTCCGGGGCATCTCCTCCAGTAAGTATAGATCACATGTGGTTTTTTGTGGGCAAAAAAGAAAAATTATTTTTTTGCCGCTCCATTCGTTTTGAAAAGCGAAATGTTTTGTTTTTCAATAAAAACACAAAAAACAAGGAAATATATCAATCCGATTTTGTATTCCAACCTGGAATCCATAAAAACATGTGCCAATTTCACGAGGCACTTGTGAAAAAATGTGGGAAAGTCCCTTGCCTAGAACCACCTGGATTTTTTCCCAGCCTCTCAGCTCCACGTCTCCTCGCACTCGATCCCCAGACCCGCCAAAGCCTCCAGCACCGGCTCGTAGATCGAACGAACCACCGGAATGCAGACACCCCGCTCCGACACCTCCCCCCGCGCCACCCGCGCCGTCGCCACCGCCGCCGGAAGGCTCACCGAACGCGCCATCGAACTGTCCCCACCCGGAATCCCGAAGTCGATCATCCGAGACGTGATCCGTTGCCTCTCCCCTCCCGCCCCCTCCGCCTCGAACTCGTGGCAGAGGACGATCATGTCCCGCTCGCCCTCCTCGTAACGCATCCGCGCCAGCATCCGCTCCGCCAGGACGTCCAGCACCGTGATGACCCCCGGCGGCACCGGATCCGACGAAAAGAGCCCCAGCCAAGAGAGCTTCTCCACCGCCGGATGCGCCGGCTCCACCCCCATCGCCCGGGACACCGCTTCCCGCGCCTCCCCCGCCTCCGGCGAACCCGCGAGCTCCGCCATCAGCGACGCGTACGGCGTCCCCGGGAGATCCGCCCGCTCCGTCGCGTCGAACAGCCCGAAGTGGACCCACTTGTACCACGTCTCGCAGTGACCCGGGTTCCGGAGCGTCCCCCGGTACATCGTCCGCGTCTCCGGGATGCCGTACAGGTCGATGTACCCCAGCGAATTCCGGTTCGGGTAGGCCTCGAACGAGCCGAGCCCCTCCACCTCGAGCATGTGGACGTCGGCGAAGATTTCCGTCCCCGGCGTCTCCACGATCTTCCCGTCCCGCTGGTACACCCCCGGATTCGTCGCCGCCAGCAGCACCCCGCGCGGCGCCCAGGAGAACTTGTAGCCGAGCGGATTGTCGTTGGCCTCCGGCGCCGGAAGGCCCCCGCAGTACGAACGGAACGACCGGATCTTCCCCCCCGCGTCGTGCACCGCGTCGATGACCCGCATCGCCGACATGTGGTCGATCCCGGGATCCACGCCGATCTCGTTCACGATCACCAGATCCTTCTCCTTCGCCTCCCCGTCCAGCGCCTTCATGGCGTCGCTCAGGTAGGACGTGGTCACCATGGGCTTGCCGTGGTCGAGGCACATCCGCGCCACGCGCGGATGCATCGGCGGCGGCAAAAGACTCACCACCACGTCCGCCTCCTCCACCTGATCCTCCACCGAGGCGGGACGGTCCATGTCCGCCTCCGCCGCCCGGCCCGACGGATGCCCTTCCACGAGGGCCTCCGCCTTGCTCACCGTTCTCGAGGCCACCGTCACCGAAAATCCCTCGTCGAGCAGGTACCTCACCAGCGGGCGGGACACCAGACCCGCGCCCAGGACGAGAATGCGCTTCATGCTTCTCCCTCCATCATGGAAACCGCCGTTCCCCGGACGCGCGCGCCGCACCCGCGGACGCCCTCCGGGCGTTGCTTCTCGAAACCTCGAAGGTACCGCAAGACGCCGCCCGGCGAAAGGGGCCTATTGATCCTCTCCGGGCCATCCTGAACAATGAAGCCATGACCGCCAGCGAAGGACACGCTTTTGCATCGGACGACCTCCTCTTCGCCCTGCTCGCCCTGAAAGAGGGGCGCCTCGCCCCCGGGCGCCTCCGCGTCCGGCTCGGCGCCTGGAAGGACGGGACCCTCGCCGACCTGAAACGGGCCGTCATCGAGGAGGCGGGGCTCGAGCCGGCGGACGTCCGGCGCCTGGAGGAGGCTTCCCGCCGCGCCTCCGCGGACGCCGGGACAGGGGACGGGGAGACCGGCGATACCGGGGGGGGCGGAGGCCTTCTGGACGGGCTCGAGGAGGAGATGGACGTCGAACTGCCCTCCCTGCACTTCACCGCGGAACAAGCGCCGGTGGATCGGGACGCGACGACGCAGGCCTTCGCGGGCCGGGCCGCCCAGGAGGGCGCCGCCTCGGGCCTGGACCGCTACGCGCCGGGCGGGGAGATCGGCAAGGGCGGCCTCGGGCGCGTCATCGCGGCCGTCGACCGCGTCCTCGGCCGCGAGGTGGCGATGAAGGAGATGATCCGGAGCACCGACGACCCCGCCCTGCTCGAACGCTTCCTCCGCGAGGGGGAGATGGCCGGCCGGCTCCTGCATCCCAACATCGTGCCGGTCTTCGACGTGGGCGTGCGCCCGGAAGGAATCGGCGAAGGGGGCAAGGTCCGCCCCTTCTTCGTCATGGGCCGCATCGTCGGGCGCGACCTCAAGGAGATCCTCGAGGCCGTGGAACGCGGATCGTGGGAGAGGGCGGAGGGGCGGGCAACAGGAACCGGGATCGAGGATGATCCGCGCAGGGTATTCAGCCGCCACCGCCTGCTCCGCGTCTTCCAGGACGTCTGTCTCGCCATCGCCTACGCCCACGACCACGGCGTCATCCACCGCGACCTGAAGCCCGCCAACGTCATGGTGGGCCGCTGGGGCGAGGTCTACGTTGTGGACTGGGGCCTCGCCAAGCAGCCTAGGAAGCCTGATCGACCTGAGGCTCCTGATCCACCGGATCCGCCTTCGCCTGGATTGCATCATGCGGGGGCTCCGGCGGAAGCTGATCCACCTGATCAGGGGCCGGGGGGCGGGGAGGAAGGCAAGCGGGCGGAGCCGCGAAAGACGAGCAGCGTCGCCGAGCGGATCCAGTCGTTCTACCGGGCGGAACGGGAGACCGAGGCGCCGGACCACAGGGATTCGGACACCGCGCTGACCCTGGACGGGGAGGTGCTGGGGACCCCCTCGTACATGGCGCCGGAACAGGCCCGGGGCGACACGGACGCCGTGGACGAGAGGTCGGACATCTACGCGCTGGGGGCCATCCTCTACGAGATCCTCTCCTTCCGGCCGCCCTACGAGGGGCCCAACAAGTTCTCCATACTCGGCCAGGTCCTCAAGGGCGCGCTTGTCCCGCCCTCGCAGAAGGTCTCGGAAAAGATCTATCCGGAATCAGTCCCCCCCGACCTCGAGGAGATCGTCCTCAAGGCCATGGCCCCGGACCGGGCCGACCGCTACGCCGGCGTGACCGCTCTGCACGACGACGTCCAGGCCTTCCTGGAAGGCGAGAAGGAAAAGGAGCGCAACCGTGTCAACGCGCGGAAGAAGGTCGCCGAGGGCAGGCGCCTCCTCGATGAGGTGGAGCAGAGGCGCGCCGCGTACGCGCAGGTCCTCGCCCGCCTGGGGGAAGAACGGGCGCGGGTCAAGTCCCACTGGCCCGTGGAGAAGAAGCGCGTCCTCTGGAGCCTCGAGACGAAGACCGGGCAACTCCAGGAAGAGATCGCGAGCACCTTCTCCAGGGCCGCGACCACCTTCCAGGCCGCCTTCGAGTTCGAGCCCCGCCACCCCGAAGCGCGCGCCGCGCTGGCCGACATGTACTGGGAGCAGTTCCGCCGCGAGGAGGAGGGCGGCAACCGCGCCGAGATGGCGATCTACGAGAACTTCGTCCGCGAGTACAACGACGGACGCTACGACGAGAAGCTGAAGGGCGACGGGACGCTGGCCGTCTCCACGAAGCGCTTCCCCTGCCGCTGCCTGCTCGACGGCCGGAGGGTCTCCCCGCCGGAGCTGCTCGGAAGCGAACCGGGCTCACCGGGCCGCTCGCCCTCTCGGCCGGGCGGTGAGCCGGGAGTGGCGGGCTTCCACCCCTTCTCCGGGCGCGACCTCGCGGGCGGGGAAGGGGCCGAGGGCCTCCCCGCGTACGAGCCCCGCGAACCGGTCCGCCTCAAGGTCCACGGCGCGGACTGCCGGACCGAGCCCGTGGAGGGCGCCGACGTCTGGCTCTTCCGCTACGAGGAAAAAGACAGGCTCCTCCTGCCGTGCAAGCCTGCATTGCCTGATCAACCCGATCAGAGCGAGCCCGCCGGGGAACCGGACCAGTCCTCAGGCTTTCCGGGGAAGAAGGCAGGCAGAAGACCGTGGTCACCAGGCATTCCGCCCGAGGAGGTGCTGGATCGTTTGTATGATCCTGGATCGCCCTATCGCCCGACGGAAGGTTTGTATTTGGGAAGGACGCCGATTCGGCCGTTCCGAATCCCCATGGGCTCCTATTTGCTCGTCATCGCCGGTCCGCACGACGGCTCGCCGGGAGGACTTCGGCGAGCTCAGTCGAGCCGCTCGCCCTCCAAGAAAACGCCCTTGGAGGGCGAGGGTCCTCCCGAGCCGCCCGCCGGAACAAAACGATTGAAGATGATCCTGGGAGAAGGGAACGATCCCGCCCCTGATCAGGTTGATCAGGGATTCGCTCCCGTCCGCGTCCCGGTGCTGATCGGACGGAACGCGGACGCGTCGGTGGATGTCACGCTGTTCCGGGAAGCGGAGATCCCTGCAGGCTTCGTCCACGTGCCCGCCGGGCCCTTCATCTACCAGGGGGACCGGGACGTCCCCAACTCCCAGCCGAAGAGCATCCTGCCCGTGGACGATTTCTTCCTCGCCGCCTTCGACGTCACTTGCGAGGAGTACCTCGCCTTCCTGGACGACCTCGCCTCGAGGGATCCAAAGGCAGCGCGGCAACGCGCCCCCCGCCGGCCCGACGGCGTGCCCTCCTGGCCGCAGGACGGGAGCGGCCGCTTTTGCATCCCCACGCCGGCGTGGCTCGAGGAGGCCGCGCCCGGGGAGAGGGAGAAGGCCGGCCGGCTCCAGCACGCCACCCGGGACTGGGAGGAGGACTGGCCGGTGATGGGCATCTCCTGGGAGGACGCCGTGGCCTTTGCTGCGTGGAGGCGGAAGCGCGAGGGCTTCGCGTACCGGCTCCCGACCGCCGTGGAGTGGGAAAAGGCGGCCCGGGGCGTCGACGCCCGGCTCTACCCGTGGGGCCACGGAAGCGACGACAGCTTCTGCAACAACAATCGCGCGTTTCCCGACGGCATCCATCCGGCGGGCGTGCGGGCGATGCCTGCGGACGAGTCCCCGTACGGGGTGCGGGGCCTGGGGGGCAACGGGTCCGACCCCTGCCTGGAATCCCTGGCGGGCACGGCGGGGTGGCGCGTGGTCTGCGGCGGCTCGTGGGGCTCCTCGGGCTACGGCATCCGGGCCGCCTACCGCCTCGGCGCCGCCGCCTCCTCCGTCTACCCTCCGCGCATCAGCATCCGGCTCGCCTGCCCGGTGCGGCTCGCGGGGCGGGCGATGTAGTCATGGGTCACTGGTCATTGGTAATGCGGTTAGAGACGAGCCACCGATGAAGGAATTGGAGGGCGAGCCTCCCGGCGAGCCGGCCATGTTGTGACTCGGGAGGCCCGCCGTCGCCTGCCTTGCACAAGCAGGGGCTATGGCGGATCCTTCGGAGACCCTCGCCCTCCAAGGTTGCACTCGCAAGAATGTTTCATGGTGCTGTAGGATTGAGGTCTTCGTCTCCATGTACCTGTTCGCCGTCGTCGCTTCGATCGTCCTCATCGCCCTCGGCGCGTCCCTGGGCTCGACGGGGCTTCTGGTCGCGGGGGTGGCGGGGGCGGTGCTCTGTCTCGCCGTCCTCGGCCGCATGTTCCAGCTGCGCGCTTCCCACCCCGAGGCGCTGATGGACTGGATCCACGGGGGGACGCTCGCGATCGTCCGCGACGTGGGCGGCCGCGCCGAGATCCTGGACGGGGAGCTCGTGTTCACCAAGCGGGTCTTCCTCGACACGCACACGGGCGAGTTCGGCCTCAAGAAGGCGTTGTTCGGCATCCCCTATTCCTTCCGGGTCCGGCCCGGCTCCGACTTCCGGGACATCGACTACCGCTGCGAGGCCGTCAAGACCCACCGCTGGCACTACGCCCGGGGGCGGTACGGGGGTCTCGCGAACGTTTTCCGCCGGGGCGCGATCGCGGACGACCACCAGCTCGAGCTCTTCCACAGCTGGCGTCTCCAGCTCGTCCCGCGGGGCGGCGGCCCGCGAACCACGCTGGTGGACTACACGGGCCGCTACAACGAGCGCACGCGTCTCTTCATGGACCGGATCCGCGAGCGGGTCGTGGAGACGCTCAAGGCGTCCCCGCCGGCGTGAGGGGAGGGGGAAGGAGGCCACGGAGACACGGAGGATTGGAGGGCGAGCCTCTCCTCCTTCGCTTGCAGGTGGTTGCGAGAGCTACGGAGGACCCTACGTAGCCCTTGCAAGAGCCGATCGGCGTAGTACGGGCTGGCGAGCCGGCTGTTTTTGGTCTCGGGAGGACCCTCGCTTCGTAGCCGGGTCTGGGATTTCAGATTTCAGATTGGAGATTTCAGCCAGGAACGCAGGAATCGTCTTTCGAGCCTGATCACGCTGATCTCCTGCTGATCCACGCTGATCTGCCTTCCTCGGATCTGGAACAGGTTGATCAATCTGCCGGTGGAAGCCGCCCTCATGGACCGCGGGTCGGTAGTGGTTTCGGTTTTGAGGTATTCGCGCTGTAGTCATTTTCGAGGTCCGCCGGCCTGCTCCGGCCTGC
>CAZDSO010000111.1:0-17298 GCA_964508045.1 uncultured Planctomycetia bacterium
CCCCCTCGTCCACGGCGTCGACCGCGTTGATGATCAGGTTCAAGAAGACCTGCTGGAGTTCCGACGGGTCGCCGAAGACCATGGGGAGATCCGCCGAGAAGTCGTGATCCACCGTAATGGACTTCTTCTCGAGGCGGTGGGAGACGAGGTAGGCGGCCTTCTCGCAGACGTCCCTGAGGTCTACCGCCTGCGGCCGGACTTCCCGCGGGGTGAACTGGAGGATCTTCTCGACGGTCTTCTGGACGCGGACGAGTCCTTCCAGGATGAGATCCAGGTATTCCCGCTGCTTGGGCTTCAGGTCCTCGTCCCCCAGGATCCGGCGCGCGGCGTTGATCATGCCGCCGAGGGGGTTGTTGACCTCGTGGGCGATGCCGGCGGCGAGCGTGCCCGTGGCGGCGAGGCGCTGGGCGATGACGAGCCGGCGCTGGGCCGCCTCGACGCGCGCCTTTCCCTCCTCCACCCGTTTCTCGAGGTGGTCCCGGTAGTCCCGGACCTCGCACATCATGGCGTTGAACGCGCTCACGAGCGTCGCCATCTCGTCCCCGCCCCCGACGCCCGGGACCTCCGCGTTCAAGTTGCCCTCGGCCACGCGCCCGCTGGCGCCCACCAGAAGCCCGAGCGGCTTGAGGACGCGGCGGTCCAGCAGCAGGTAGGTGGAGGCGATGAGGACGAACGTGGCCACGAGCAGGATCATCGCGAGGCTGACGAAGGCCTCGGCGAAGGATTCCTGCAGCGTGGGTTGCGGCCCCGTGTTGACCTCGAGCTTGATGGCCCCGCAGGGGACGCCCTCGACGGAGAGGGGCACGGCGATGTAGCGCTCGTCGGGGTAGATCGTGACGGCCTGCTCTTCCATGGCGCGACGAAGGTCCTCGTCCCCCCGCAGGAAGGCCTCCCGTTCCTCCTTTTCCATGCCCTCGCTCGCCTTCACGTTCCCGTCCGGGTCCACGACCGCGAATTTCTTCATCAGGCGCGTGCGCTGGGCGCGGTTCAGCTTGAGGATGAAATCGGACCAGGAGTGGTTGTCGAGCCACTGCTCGCGGTCGACCCAGGCCTCGATGATGGGCCGCAGCGTGTTCCGCATGCGGGCCTCGAGGTCGCGGGAGTGCCGGTAGGTGTTCGCCGTCACCACCACCAGCAGGAGGCCGAACACCGGCGTCATCACCCCGATGACGACGAGCACGACTTTGAGCCTGATCGACACGCGGCCCCTCCCCGAAGCATGCCGGGCGCGGATCCTACTGGAGCACCTGGATGAGCTTCATCAGCGGCCAGAACAGCGCCAGGACGATGAAGCCCACGACCGCCCCCAGGCTGACGATGAGGATCGGCTCGATCGTGCTCACCAGGCTGTCGACGGCCACCTCGACCTCGAGATCGTAGTTGTCGGCCACCTTGACGAGCATCGTGTCGAGCTCGCCCGTCTGCTCGCCGACGTCCACCATGTTGACCACGAGATCGTCGAAGACGACGCTGTCGGCCATGGGCACGGCCATGGGCTCGCCCTCCTTGATGCCGGCGTGGATGTGCTCGAGCTCGTCGGCCACGCGCGCGTTGCCGAT
Organism: uncultured Planctomycetia bacterium; assembly: GCA_964508045.1. Classification (GTDB taxonomy): domain Bacteria; phylum Planctomycetota; class JAKEIC01; order JAKEIC01; family CAZDSO01; genus CAZDSO01. The sequence continues at coordinate 1,560 of CAZDSO010000111.1, forward strand.
GGCGTCGCGGCAGATGCGGAGCGCATCGAGGATGGGGACGCCGCTGGCCAGAAGCGTCCCCATGGTCCGGGCGAAGCGGGACACGGCGCTCTTCTTCGCCAGTCCCCCGAACAGCGGCACGCGCAGCTTCAGCGAATCCACGTGGTAGCGCACCTTCGGCTGCTGCATCAAAAGGATGTAGAGTCCGGCGAGGGCGATCACCGCGAAGACCAGGAGATACCACGAGGTCTTCATGAACTCGCTGGTGTTGATGAGGAGCTGGGTGGGGGTCGGCAGATCCAGGTTCCGCTCCTCGAAGAGATTCTGGAAGCGGGGCACGATGAAGATCAGCAGGATGGTGACCAGGATGATCGCGAACCCGACCACGACGCTGGGGTAGATCATCGCGCCGATGACCTGCCGCCGGACCTTGTAGGCCCGCTCCATGAAGTCGGCGAGCCGCTGGAAGATCGTGTCCAGCACGCCGCCCATCTCCCCGGCGCGGACCATGCTCACGTAGAGGATGTTGAAGACCTTGGGGTGCTTCTCCATCGCCTCGGAGAGCGACTCGCCGCCCTCCACGTCCTCGGCCACCTCTTCCACCGCGTTCTTGAGGAGCCCCGGTTTCATCTGGCCCGAGAGGATCCGGAGCGACCGCACGATGGGAAGACCCGCGTCCTGCAGCGTGGAGAACTGCGCGGTGAAGTGCGTGAGCTGCTTCCGGCTCACCCCGAGGGTGAATCCCTGTTTCGCCCTCTCCAGAAACGCCGCGCCGCCGCCCGCGTCCCCCTCCTGGGACTCCCGGATGGAGGACGGATAGTACCCGAGCGCCTGGATCTTCGTCTTCGCCTCCTGCTTGGAGGAAGCGTCCACCTGGCCGGTGACCTTGCGCCCGTGCTTGTCCACCGCCTCGTAGCTGAATTCAGGCATCGCGGGCCTCGACGTTGGGGATGCCACAATGTACCAGCCGCCTTTCGCCGATACAAGGGGCTTGCCTCTCGTGAAATCTCACCCCAGCTCATCATCGCTACGAAAAGAAGATTGCAACCGTCAAGGTGAAGCACGAGACGAAGTGGTTCGACCCGGCTCACCACAACCCTGAGCGAAGTCGATCCATTCGACGGGCTCAGGATCGACCCGTCACCAGACGTAGGTCTCCTGCAGGATCTCTTCCGACGTCGTGACGCCGTTGAGGACGGCCTGGATGCCGGCTTCGCGGAGGGTCTTCATGCCCTGGCGGCGGGCGGCGGAGCGGATGGCGTCGGTGGAGGCCCGGTCCATGATCAGGTTCTGGACGTCCTCGTTGACGACCATGATCTCGAACAGGCCGGTGCGGCCCCGGTAGCCGCTTCCGTGGCACTTCTCGCACTTGCCGCCGCGGTAGAACGGCCGGCCGCCCAGCGTCTCCCGGGTGAGCCCGAGTTCCATCAGTTCCCGGTCCTCGGGTTCGTAGGGCACCTTGCAGTTGTCGCAGACCTTTCTCACCAGCCGCTGCGCAATGATGGCCTCCAGGGTCGCCGCCACGAGAAACGGCGGCACTTCCAGATCGAGGATGCGGGCGATCGTCGACGGCGCGTCGTTGGTGTGCAGGGTGGAGAAGACGATGTGGCCCGTCAGGGAGGCCTCCACCGCGATCTGGGCCGTCTCCGGGTCGCGGATCTCCCCCACCAGGATCTTGTCGGGGTCCTGCCGCAGGATGGACCGCAGGCACTGGGCGTACCCCAGCCCGATCTCCTCGTTGATCTGGACCTGCATGATCCCCTCGAGGTCGTACTCGACGGGATCCTCGGTGGTGATGATCTTGACGTCGATGGTGTTGGCCTCGTTGAGGGCCGAGTAGAGGGTCGTCGTCTTTCCGGAGCCCGTGGGCCCCGTGACCATGATGATCCCGTTCGGAAGGGAATTCAGCTTCCGGATCGTCGCGAGGTCCTGCGGAAGGAGCCCCAGCTTCTCCAGGTCCAGCTGCACGTTGCTCCGATCGAGCACGCGCATCACCACCGACTCCCCGAAGCTCGTGGGCAGGCACGAGACGCGGAGGTCCACCGGACGGCCGCCGATCGTCAGCTCGATCCGCCCGTCCTGGGGCATGCGCGTCTCGGCGATGTCCAGGTTCGACATGACCTTGATCCGGGAGATCACCGCCAGCGCAAGATCCTTCGGCGGCGGGTTCATCTCGTAGAGGACCCCGTCGATCCGGTACCGGATCGAGAACGTGTCCTCGAAGGGCTCGAAGTGGACGTCCGAGGCGCGGTCCTTGATGGCCTGGAGGAGGATGAGGTTGAGCAGCTTCACCACCGGCGCGGCGCTCGCGGCGGCCTGCGGATCATCCAGGTCGAACGCCTTGCCCGCTTCCGCCGCACGGCTCTCGCCCTCCACCACCGATTCCAGCGACTCCTCCCGCCCCCGGTACCACGTCTTCAGCGCCCGGGCCAGATCGGCCTTCCCCGCGACGACCGCCTTGACCTCCCCCCCCACCATGAAACGGAGATCCTCCAGCACGCTGACGTTGTCCGGGTCCGCCATCGCCACCACCACCGCGCCTTCCTCGCGCCCCACCGGGACGACCTGGTAGACGTCGGCCGTGGAGAACGGCACGAGATCGAGAAGATCCGGATCCGACGGCTCGGGGGGCAGCTTCACGACGTCGAGACCCGCCTGCCGCCCCAGCGCCTCGGTGACCTGGTCCTCGGTCACCGCGCCCAGCTTCACCAGGACCTCGCCGATCAGCCCCCCCTCGTCGGCCTGCACCCCCAGCGCCTGCTGGACGTGCCCCTCGTGGATCGCGCCCATCGACTTGAGAATCTGACCGATCAGCCTGCGTCCTTTTGCCATCCCTGCCTATCCCATCTTCTCTTGAGCCGAGTTGAAATCCTGGATCTTCTCCGCCACGTCGTCGGGGTTCTGGGCCTTCGCCAGGAGCTCCTCCTGGGAGATCTTCTTCTGGAGGAAGAGGTCGAAGAGGAAATCGTCCAGGAGGATCATCCCCATCTTGCGTCCCGTCTGGATGGAGGAGGGGATCCGGTACGTCTTGTTCTCCCGGATCAGGTTCTGGATGGCCGGCGTGGCCACCATGATCTCGAACCCCGCGACGAGGCCCTCCTGGTCGGCCCGGGGCATGAGCACCTGGCTGATCACCCCGATGATGGACACGGAGAGCTGCACGCGGATCTGCTCCTGCTGGTCCATCGGGAAGGCGTCGATGATCCGGTCCACCGTGCGCGCCGCGCCCGTCGTGTGCAGCGTGGCGAACACCAGATGCCCCGTCTCCGCGGCCGTGATCGCGGCGTGGATCGTCTCCAGGTCGCGCATCTCCCCCACCAGGATCACGTCCGGGTCCTGGCGGAGGCAGCGGCGGAGCGCCTCGGCGAACCCCTCCACGTCCACCCCCACCTCCCGTTGCGTGATCACCGATTTCTTGTGGTGATGGTAGTATTCGATCGGGTCCTCGACCGTGACGATGTGGCGGTCCAGGTTCTCGTTGATGTGGTCGATCATCGTCGCCAGCGTCGTGGTCTTGCCGGACCCCGTCGGACCCGTCATCAGCACCAGTCCCCGCGGCTTCTCGCAGATCGTACGCCCCACCTCCGGCAGCCCGAGTTCCTCGAAACTCATGATCCGGTGCGGGATCAGCCGCATCACCATGCCCGCGTGCCCCCGCTGCTGGAAGATGCTCACCCGGAACCGCGCCTTGTCCCCGAAGGCGTGGGCGAAGTCCGCCCCCCCGCATTCCTCCAGCTCCTCCAGCGACCGCTCCGGCGCCACCTGGCGGATCAGCGCCATCGTGTCCTCCGGCGCCAGGGGCTCCATCTCCAGACCCCGGAGCCGCCCGTGCAGCCGGACCACGGGCGAGCGCCCCACCGCGAGATGAAGGTCCGAGCAGCCCCGCTCCACCACCAGTCTCAGCAACGTCTTGATGTTCAGGCTCATGCGATATCCACCCGCTGCGTGATCCGCAGCACTTCCTCGATCGTCGTGACCCCCTGCAGGACCTTCCGCAGGCCGTCCGCCTGCAGGGTCGTCATCTCTCCCGTAACCTTCGCCTCCTCCCGGATCCGCTCCATCGACTCTTCCCGGAAGATCATCTCCCGCATCTGCGAGGAGAGCTCCATCAGCTCGAACACCCCCACCCGACCCCGGTATCCCGTCCCCATGCAATCGTCGCAACCCTCCGCCCGGTAGATCACCGCCTTGCCGATGTCCGACCGCGAAAGGCCCACCGCCCGCAGGTCGGCCTCCGCCGGCTTGTGGGGCTTCCGGCACGCCGGGCACAGGCGCCTCACCAGGCGCTGGGCCATGACCGCCTGGATCGCCGACGAGACCAGGAAGGGCTTCATCCCCAGGTCGATGAGACGGGAGATGGCCGAAGGCGCGTCGTTCGTGTGCAGCGTGGAGAAGACCAGGTGGCCCGTCAGCGCCGCCTGCACCGCGATCTCCGCCGTCTCCAGGTCGCGGATCTCGCCCACCAGGATGATGTTCGGCGCCTGGCGGAGCATCGCCCTCAGGATCCGGGCGAAGTCCAGACCGATCCGGCGGTGCACCTGGCACTGGTTGATGCCCGGAATGTTGTACTCCACCGGGTCCTCGGCCGTGATGATCTTCACGTCGGGGCGGTTGAGCTCCTTCAGGGCGGCGTAGAGCGTCGTCGTCTTGCCGGATCCCGTCGGGCCCGTCACCAGGAAGATCCCGTTGGGCCGCTTGATGATGTTCTCGAACCGCTTGTAGTCCTCGCCCTCGAAACCCAGCGCCTCCAGGCTCACCAGGCTCTCCTCCTTGTCCAGGATCCGCATCACGACGCTCTCGCCGTGGTAGGCGGGAAGCGCGGAGACGCGCAGATCGAGACTGCGCCCCTGGAACGCGAACTTGATCCGGCCGTCCTGGGGCTTGCGCTTCTCCGAGAGGTCCATGTTCGCCATGAGCTTCAGGCGGCTCAGGATGGGGCCCTGGAGGTTCTTGGGCGGGTTCTCGATCTCGTGGCAGACCCCGTCCACGCGGTACCGCACGCGAAGGCTGTCGGCGAGCGGTTCCACGTGGATGTCGGAGGCCTTCGCCCGGGCGGCGTCGGAGATGATCTTCTCCACCAGCCGGATGATCGGCGCGTCGTCGCCCTCGCCCGCGGCCACGGCCGCCGCAGCCCCGCCCCGGGCGCCCGCCTGGATCCGGCCGCTCTCCCCCCCTTCCCCGTACGCCTTCTTGCGGGTCCGCTCGAAGTCCTCCGGCGTGGCCAGCGCCCACTTCACGTTGCGGTTCAGCGCGAAGCGAAGGTTGTCGAGCGTGAAGGGGTCCAGGGGCTCCCCCGCGGCCACGAAGAGCGCGTCTCCCGTGTCCTTGACGGGAAGGATGCCGTGCTCCTCGGCGACTTCCCGGGGCACCAGGGAGACGACCGACGCGGGGAGGTTCCCCTTGGAGAGGTTCACGAAGGGAACGTTGCTCTGCTTGGCGAGCCCCTTGGTCAGCTTCACCGCGTCAATGACGCCGAGCTGGACCAGGGCCTCGCCGATGAGACCGCCGTTCTCCTGCTGGTAGCGCAACGCCCGCTTGACGTCGTCGGCCTTGCAGTACCCCAGGCGCTGCAAAACCTCGCCCAGCAGGCGCCGTTTCGCCGCTGCTGCCATGCTTGCGCCGCTCGAAGGGTTCCCGAAACGACGCGATTATGGGGCCCCCGCACCGCCTTGTCAATGAAGCCGCCGATGGAGGCTTCCGCGCTGCATGCAAGTCATGCATTTCGGATTGAGGGATTCAGGGATTCCGAAAAAACCATGATCGGTGACGGCCTTGGAGGGCGAGGGTCCTCCCGAGCCCAAACCATGGCTCGCCGGGAGTGGTTCGATGGTCCGGCCTGGCTCACCATCGCCCTGAGGTACGTCGAAGGGCGACAGGCTCACCACAACCCTGAGCGAAGTCGATCCATTCGACGGGCTCAGGATCGACCGTGAGCCGGGTCGAACGGTCGAAGGGGCTCGCCCTCCACATTTTCATGGTTTCCGGGATACCCGAAGGCTCATGGCTGACTCCAATCCGAATCGGACCTACCCTCGCGGCCCGTTCGTCCCGACCTTCGCCTTTCCAAGCGCCAGCTCGATGCCGACGGGGCAGTGGTCGGACCCCATCACGTCGTCGTGGATCGAAGCGGTCTTCAGGCGGGGCAGGAGGTCCTCGGAGACGAAGAAATAGTCCAGGCGCCATCCGACGTTGCGCGGCCGGGCGCGGGTGCGAAAGTCCCACCAGGTGTAGGCGCCGGTCTTGTCGGGATGGAGGCGCCGGAAGGTGTCCACGTAGCCCTTTCCCATGAACGTGTCGAGCCAGGCGCATTCCTCGGGGAGGAAGCCCGTGCTCTTGCGGTTCTGCTTGGGCCTCGCGAGGTCGATCTCCCTGTGGGCGGTGTTGAAGTCGCCGCAGAGGATCACGCCCTTCCCCCGTTTCCGGCGGGACTCGGCGAACTCGAGCAGGACGTCGGAGAAGGCGAGCTTGAAGGAGACGCGGCTCCGGTCGCTTCGCCCGTTGGGCACGTAGACGTTGATGAGGGTGAAGTCGTCGAACTCGGCGATGACGGTGCGCCCCTCGTGGTCGAACGCGTCCGCGCCGAGCGCGGTCTGCACGTCGCGGGGTTCCAGCCGCGTGTAGAGGGCGGTTCCGGAGTAGCCCTTGCGCTCGGCCGCGCTGAAGAAGGCCTGGTACCCCTCGGGTTCGCGGAGCGCGGGCGACAGCTGCTCGGGGTGGGCCTTGGTCTCCTGGAGGCAGAGGATGTCCGGCGAGACGCCCCGGAACCAGTCCTCGAAGCCCTTCTTGACCACGGACCGGAGGCCGTTGACGTTCCAGGACAGGAGGCCGAGTTTCCCGGCCTCCTCCTTCTTCCCGCGTTGCCGCTTCGCCTTTCGTTTCCTCTCCGACTCGGAGCGCGGCCTCTCGATCGTCGCCGTGTCCTTGCCCACGAAATCCTCCCTGCACGATCTGCCGCGCCCATTGAAACAGGACCGCGTCGCGAGATCCAGGCCGGATGCGCAAGGAGGCGCGAGCGATGACAGATTTCAGATTTCAGGTTGGAGCAACATGTAGGGGCGGCCCTTGCGGACGCCCAGACCGCAGGAACGTATACCGGTGTTGGATTGCCTCCTGCGGGTCAACCTGTAACCAGTTTTATGCTGTGGATTGCCACGGCTCTTGGCAAAGAAGGGCCACACGGGTTACGGGTTACAGGTTACAGACACCTCCACGAAGACACGAAGGGATCTTGGGTCTGGACCCCTACACGTCGAATCGTTGTTTTCCTGGAAACCTTTTCCGGGGTTTTTGTTTGTGGGAGGCGTGTTTGAAGCCGCGGCCGAGGCCGGGAGCGCGGGCATCCTGCCCGCAGCACCTCGGCGGAAATGCTCTCAAAGCGTTTCGGCTCGGGAGGACCCTCGCCCTCCAAGGCGGTCAATGATCATGGTATGGCCCGGATTTTCAAAACCGATCGTAGCATCACTACGAACGTCCGTCCGCGCCCCATCCAAACAGCCACAGCGCGAATGGCTCACCAACGGGCTTGCATCCTGACGCGCAAGGAGTATCGTAGTCATGCGAGGTCCTGGACCCAACTTCCCCCCATGGGGCCGTCCGGTCGTTTCCCTGGAGGTCGATGCCATGCCATGCTTCATCACGGTCCGTTTCCGGTTGCTGGCCGCGCTGGCGGCGCTTCTGGCGGGCGCTGCCTGCAACGCGGAGAAGAATACCACGGTCTACCAGGATGCCCATGTCGGCACGGGCGGGTTCGAGGGGACGCCGTTGAGCCTGACGGCGCTGTCCAGCGACGGGCTGGCCTTCACGGAATCCGGGCTGGACTTTTCCGACGTGCGGCGCTTCGATTCCGGCCGGGGGGAGGCCGTATTCCTCTGCGTGGTCCGGAAACCCGGTGCGGGCGACGAGCTGCTCTTCGCCTCCTACGATGACGGCAAGGCCTTCACGCCGCCCGTCGAACTCCGCGGCCGCAACCAGGACCCTTCCGAACCGGTGGATCTGTCCAGGGCCTTCGTCGCGTTCCTCTACCCGGGAAACGAGCGTGACGGAGACGCCGTGATCGGTTTCCTCAGACAGGATCTCGATGACGCCGGGAGCAGCGCAACCATCGACCCCAACGTCCGTCTCTATACCGCGTATTTCGACCGCTCCGGCCGCGCCGTGGAGTCCAAGAGCGGCGATGTCTCCATCCGGTACGGGTTCGAGACCGATTGTCCCGCCCTCGACCTCACCGATGACGACTACACCGGCGCGGACGTGGCCCTGGCGGGTTTCCTCTCGGGAGGGTCGATCGGCCCGCTGTCCTTTCCCGACGCCGTGCCCTACACGAATCCGCGACAGGGGGACGAGACGCCCTACCTCCTGTTCTTCTGGGCCCAGGCGGCCTCGGACGGGGCGCCCGTGAGAATGCACTGCGCTTCCTTCGACCTCACCGACGCCAACGCAGGCGACCAGTTCGGGCCCCCCGCCGAGGTCGCCCTCGACCCGGGCGCCGGCGCTTCCGACGAGGTGGACACGGCCGGGGCGCGCGTCGTCGAGAACGCGCTCTTCTTCCGGAAGACCGACGGCGTCGACACGACGCTTCTCGTCGCGCTCCACGACGAAACCGCCGGCGCGTTGCTCGCCTCCGCCCATGCCCTCTCGCCCTCCACCGGAGACCCCGATACGGCGCTCCTGCCCGCCCCCGGCGCCCTCTTCGGCCCCGAGACCGGCCTGACGCGCGTGCTCGGCGTCTTCGAGTGCACGGGCGGGACGATGGGCGAGAACAGCCTCTACGCCTTCCAGGTCGATCCCACGGACGCCGCCAGCGCCTTCTCGGAAACCACGGACCGCGTCGAGCTGGACGCGGGGACGGGTACGACGTCGCTGTTCGACGTCCTCCCCGGCAGCGCGGAGGATGCCGTGGTGATGAACCGGACGGGCGAATGGGTGCTCGTGGTCTGGATCCAGAACCAGGCCGAGGACACGGCCGTGCCCGCGCTCTGGGTCAACGTCATCCAGACCCCCCGCACCGATACGCCGCCCGACCTGGGCGACGCCGTGACCGGCGCCTATCGCGTCGACCAGGCGCCCGGCAGCGGTCCTCCCGTGGAGGAGGATTTCACCGTGCAGCGGGAGCTCGGCTTCGGAGGCGTCCAGAGCGACCGGAACGTGGTCAACCTCGCCTGGCAGCAGGATGAGACGGGAAGCGTCGACACGCTCCGGTTCAACTCGATCACCGTGACGCTGGGCTCACCCCCCTCGGCCGTTAGAGGATCGGAGGGCTCGGTGGATTTCAACGACACGGGACTCGTCATGAAAGAGGTCCATCTGATGGACGGCGGCGGAAGCGGCGGAACCCCCGGCGCCCCCCTTCTCTACTACATCCGGGACGCCCGATCCTCGGCCCCGGCCTCCCGGCGGCTGTACCAGTACCGCTCGGGGGCGGGCGAGATGGAGATCGGAAGCCTCGCGGGAACTACGGCCGGCACCTGGCATCCCCGCCAGGCCTGGGACGGGTTGCGCGTGATCACCACGCCCCGCAACGCCGACGTGACGGGCCGGCCGGATGACGCGGGGCGGTACCACCACGTTTTCGTCCGGGAATACCGCTATCTCGACCGGGGGGAGCTGGCGCTTCGCCACCGCCGCTTCGACAAGCATTCCACCGCGGCCTGGGGCGAGAGGTTCCTGCCCCCCGCCGACGGCGCGACGGCGCCGGCCGAGATCGACACCGGCGTGGATCTGACCGCCACGCGTCTGGGCGATGCCGTCGACGGCGACCGGGTGGGCGTCTTCTTCCACCAGGGCGAGCACATCTGGTACAACGAGTTCGATCCGGGGCGCGCGGCCTGGCGATCCGACCCGGCGCTGGTGGACGACGTCTTTCCCGAAGCGGTCCAGCTGCGGGGGCTTCTGTTGCCCTTCCTCAAGGACGACCCCGACGACCTCGAAGGGACGGCCGTGTACTGGACCAAGGATTTTTCCACGGGAACGCCCGTGCACCGCATGTTCCTGCGGCTCAAGTACTAGCGCCCGTCCCCGTACTCGTACAGGGCGACGGACCCGCCCCGTCCGCCCTGTTCGACGACGCGGTGGGCCAGCGTCTCCCCGAGCACGGCCACGTCCTCGAGGGGAAGGTAGGCCCTCACGGAGGCGTCGAAGAGGATCTGGGCGCCGGGGGGCATCTCTTCCTCCCCCGGCCAGTAGGAAAGCGTCACGGGAACGCGGGGAAGGGCCTGGAAACGCATGGGGGTGCCGGAGCCTTCCTTTTCGACGGCGCCGAGGGCCATGCAGGCGGAGCGGAAGGCGACGTCGTCGTTTCCGAAGGCCTGGAGGAGGACCGTGACGGTATGGGCCTGGAAGGTCGTGCTGTAGAAGGCGCCGCCGGGCAGTTCCCGGAACGCCACGCTTCGCCCCGTCAGGGGAGCGCCGGTCGCGGACGCCAGGTAGTGCAGGAGCAGGATCTTCACGGCGGCGGGCGCCTCGGCGGACGCGTCGGGGCGCAGGATGCGTTCCCCCTTGTCCAGGATCCGGTAGCGCGTGCCGATCAGGGCGAGTTCGACGGAGAGCCCGGCGGGGTCGAAGACGGCGCCGGCGGCCTCGGCGGCCTCGGCGGGATCGCGCCGACAGTACGCCTGCAGGGCTTCCTGGAGGGCGGGCCGGTAGGATTCATCCGCGGATTTGGGCTGGGGCGGCGTCATCGATCCCTTGCGTCTCCGGTGAATCAGGCTCGAAAAATCGACGCGGTACGGGTATGCGCCTTGAGGGCCTACGAGGTCTTCCGGAGTTCCGGGGCCGGTTCCACGCCGAGGACGGTGAGTTCCCTCTCGCCCTCGGGCAGGGGGACCCGGACGGTCTCCCCCACTTTCTTGCCCACCAGGCCCTGGCCCAGCGGGGAGAGATAGGAAATCACGCCGTTGTCGGGCTCGGCGTCCCAGGGGCCGAGAATGTGGAACTCGGACGTCCCCCCCCCCTTCTCTTCCACCTTCACGGCGCTTCCCACGCGGACGATATCCTCCGCCGCCCGGGCGGGATCGATGACGCGGGCGATCCGGAGCTCCTCTTCCATCTTCTTCGCGCGTTCGGTGAGCCGTCCCTGCTCTTCCCGCGCGGCGTCGTATTCCGCGTTTTCCGAGAGGTCCCCCATGGCGATGGCCTTGCCGAGGGCCTCGGCGTTGCGGGGGAACTCCTCGTTGATCAGGCGGTCGTACTCGCGTCGTCTCTTCTTCAGGGCCTCGGCCGTCGTCCAGAGGACCTGTTCCTCCCCGGACGCCCCGTCTTTCTCCTTCTCGGCTGCGATGATGGACGGGTAGGCGCCCGCGACGATGACCTCGGCGCGGGAAACCGTGGTCTGGGAAAGACCCTCGGTCCGGATGCGGTGCCACAGACGTTTCGCCACGGCCTCCGAGACGCCGTCGAAGGCCTTTTGCAACGCCTCGCGGTCCAGGGTGGCCCGGGCCTTCGCCAGGATACGTTTCGCTTCCCGGCCTTCGGCGATCCTGAACGTCGACGCCCCGTGGACGATGTCGAGGAGCATGTCCGCGAGGTCGGTGGGTCCCGGCAGGCAGGAAAGGCCGGCGAGCTTTCCCTCGAGAGCCGCCTTCGAAAACCAGAGAAAGGGCCAGGGCCTGCCGACGTGGTCGGCGAGGAGATCCGGGATGCGTGATGCGATGCGGTCGCCGTGGCCCCCCTTCATGAGCGCCCCGACGGCTTCCTCGAGAATCCTGGGATCCGCCACGCGGAAAAGGAGGGCCTCGAAGGCCCCGGGCCAGCGGTCCGGGAAGCGGCCACGGACCTCGTCGAGAAGGCGGAGCCGGTAATCCGTCACCTCGATCTCTTCCAGAACGGACCCGAGATCGTCCGGGTCCAGGGCGGCGGGGAAGCCGGGCGCCGGCACGGCGGACGAGAGGGCGGTGAGGTCCTCGTGGAGGAAATGGAGGGCGATGCCCGCCCCCAGGCTCGAGGCCCTCCTGGCGAGAGACGCGAACGAATCCTGGAGCAGGGAGGCCTCCGCCTCGCGCCGCTTGACCTTCTTGACGTACCGGCGGAGCACGTCGAGCTTGTCCCAGAAGCCTCCGGCCTTCTGGAAGCGGGAGGCGGCGGCGTCGGAAAACGTGCGGGGGGTGGACCGCCGCGTGATTTGCGGATTCGCCCCCGCGCCGATCTCGTAGAAGGGATCCTGGCGGAGCTTCTCCCGCAGGCGTCCCCACCAGCCGATCCATTCCTCTTCCGGAATCGCCCGGGGCACGAGCAGGGCCTTCAGGTCCTTGCCGTCCACCGTGCCGCCGGCCCCCTCGACCGCGCGGGCCACCACCCGCAGGGGATCCGAATGGACCTCGGCGGCGAGGGCTTCGGGGTCGCGGCGCGCCAGGTTCTCGATGCGGTCGCCGGGAAGGCGCTCGAGGTATTCCCCCGCCGTTCGCATGGGGAAGATATGGGTGCGCCCCGACTCGAAATGGACGTGGATCTCCTCCCGGCGGGGCACGATCTTCTCGACGTCGCCGAATCCCCATCCCCCCGCGTGACGCACCAGATCGCCCTGGTCGAAACGGAAGAAATGATCGAGTGTCTCGAGGACGTGGGCCAGGCCCCGGCCCCGTTCCAGGTCGGCCCGGTCGACGAGCTTGCCGCAGGCGGTGTGGTCCCCCCGGGCGGTGCGAAAGGCGCCCAGCATCGCCTCCACGAGGTCCGGGTCGTCGATCGAGGCCGAGGAAGCCTCCCGGGCGAGCTCGATCACGGCCTCCGGGCTTCCGGACGCGAGCAGGGCGGGCGCCGTCATCGAGGCGAGCACTTTCAGGCGCTCTGTTTCCCCGCACCGGCCGAGGGCGCGGGCACCATCGAGAAAGGGAGACGCCGCGGGGGCCTCCTCCTCCAGGCGTTCGAGCCAGAGGGATTCCATCTCCTCCCAGTCGCCCCGGGAAGCGGCGGAGACGAGTGGATCGGGGGGGGCGTTTTCGGTTTCTTCTTTCATGGCGCGTGATTCTATCAAGACCGTTGCGAAGAAACCAGTCGGGGACGGGCCGGCGTGCGCAACGAGACGGGCAGGGATTCCAGATTCCAGCCGCGCACTTGTAGGGACGGACGCTAGTCCGTCCGCACTCGCCCACAGCGACGTGATACCGCGGTTTTCGACACGAAGACACCAAGGCAAGAAGACACGAAGGAATCTTGGATCTGGCCCCCTACACGTCGAATTGTTGTTTTCCTGCAGGAATGGGGTCAGTCCTTAGTTTTTCGTCCTTCGTTGCGAGAGGAAACCCGTCCTCGCGAAGAGAACAAGGACTAAAAACTAAGGACTGACCCCTTCCCTCGCGCAAAATCTACCCCTTCTTGGTGTCTTCGTGTCTTCGTGCCTTGGTGTTTGAAGCAGCGGCCGAGGCCGGGAGCGCGGACATCCTGTCCGCAGCACCGCGGTGGAAATGCTCTCAAGGCGTTTGGGCTCGGGAGGACCCTCGCCCTCCAAGGCGGTCAACGATCAAGGTTTTTCCCGAATATTCGGAACAGATATTGGATTGTAGCGGGGCTACGGGCTTGCCATTCTGCCATCACAGCCACGAGCGTGAGCGAGTGGTACACTTGCCCGGGCTGAACAGCAGGCCGTCGGAAAAACACCGGATCCGTTCCTGTTGTACAGGCGAGCAAAGGAAGCCGCCGGTTGGTTGGAGCTTGGTTCGTCTGTAACCGGTAACCAGTAACCTGTTCGTGCTGTGGATTGCTACAACTCTTTGCAAAGCACAGCCACACAGGTTACGGGTGACTGGTTACAGACATCGCCGTGGTCCCGGGCCGAAAGCCTGCGTGGCCCAGAACACACGCCTCCCACAACAGCAAACGGGTTTCCCCGGCCGGCCCCGGTCCCCCCGGCCCCCTACACACAGCCCTTCGGAGCGTGTACAATTCCTGTCGCGTCACCGACGTGCGGGCGACGCGGGAACCCTTTTCGTCCAGGAGGCGCCGGGCCATGAGAAAGTACAAGATCGTCACCTGCCCCCTGTGCAAGGGCAAGCTGGAGATCGACCTCGACACGGGGAGCGTCTACCGCCATTTCGGGAAGAAAAAGGCGCAACAGGCGTCCGACGCCTTCGACGAGGTCGTCGACTCCGTCGCCCAGAAGGAAGGCTCCGGCGACGCGATCTTCGAGCGCGCCGCCGACAAGGCGAAAGGGAAAAACCTGGACGATCTCTTCAAGGAGGCCGCGGAAAAGGCGAAGGAGAACCTGGAAGAGGAGGAAAGCGACTGAACCGGTTCTTGCGGATTCCGGTTCGAGAAAGCACCGCAGCAATGGAAAGGTTCTCGCGAAAAGCACATTTCTAGGCGCAGGGGGTCATCGGACCCGCGGCCCGAAGCGGATCCGCTCCTCGAAACGGAGACCCTCCTCGGTCGCCTTCGCCACCATGGCGTCCTTCATCGTATTGCCGTTCTCGTCCAGGGTGATCGAACCCGTCGCGCCGGGGAACGCCTCCACCGCCGAGAGCGCCTTCCTCACGTCCTCGCGCCGGCGGACGCTCCTGTCCGTGACGATCTGCCCGAGCAGCCTGCCCGCGTCGTACCCGAGCGCTGCGAACGGCCCCGGCGCCTCGCCGTATCGTTCCCGGAACGACTCCGAGAAGGCGCTGCTTTCCCGCGACGGGTCGTCGGCGATGAAGTGGGTGGTGAAATAGGATCCGGCCACGGCCACGCCCCCGAGGCGCAGGAACGCCCCGTCGTGCCACCCGTCCCCCCCCAGGAACGTTCCCGCGTATCCCTGCTTCCGGGCCTTTCGGATGAACCGGGCGGATTCCTCGAAATAGGCCGGCACGAAGACCGCGTCCGGCGGGGGGCGCATCACGGCCAGCGCGTTCGCCGCGACCGTCCCGTCCAGATCCTCCCCGAACCACTGGAGAAAGCGGATGTCGCCCCCCAGGCCCGAAAACGCCCTCTGGAAGGCCTCGGCCAGGCTGAGACTGTACGGGTCGTCCCGCACGGCCACGATGCCCACGGAAAGAAGGCCGAGCGTCCGGCGGGCGAAGATGGCCATGGCCGCCGCCTGCAAGGGATCGGTGAAACAGATCCGGAAGACCTCTGCCTTCTCCCGGGTCAGGTCGAACGCCGTGGCCGTCGGAAGCAGAAGGGGAAGCCCGGAGGACGCGGCGATCTTGGCGGCCGTGCGGGCGTTGCCCGACGTGCACGGACCCAGTGCCGCCAGCACCGTGCGGCGCGCGCCGAGCGTTTGAAACGCCCGGCGGGTTCCCGCCTCGGTTCCCTGGGTGTCCAGCACCACGACGCGGACACCGTCCTCGCCGCGCTCCTCGAGGGCGAGGTTCACCCCTTGACGGACGGCGAGCCCGAAGGGAGCCAGGCGTCCCGTCAGCGGCAGGGCGACGCCGATCTCGGCGGAAGGCGGCGCCGGCGGGCCCGTCTCCTCCTCCTTCCCTTCGGAAGGGCTCTCCTGGATATCCCGGAGGATCCCGCGGTCCTGCCACGTCCCGTCCGACCCGCAGGCCGCCAGGAGGAGCGTCGCGCCCAGGAGGGCGAGAAACAGGGCGAGGCTGCGCCGTGTCTTCATGGTCCCTCTCGAAAGCCGTTCGCGCGCGGCGTCCGGACGGGAAGAGCCCCTTCCCGAACGCCCGCCTCCCGGACAGTATACCTCCAATCCCCTGCCTCTTTCTACGAGATCGCTGCCCTGAGCGTTTCGCGCTGCAAAGAAGTCGTGGTCCTCCCTTCCTTTTCGTAGCTCACCTTCATGGAAAGACCATAGAGCAGCAAAGCCGCAACCACAGCGGGCCAGTCTTCAACACAGAGGACG
>CAZDSO010000112.1:0-16842 GCA_964508045.1 uncultured Planctomycetia bacterium
CGCTCTCTTCCGCCACGGAAGAGTTTCATCCCCATCATCCCCTGCCGGCAGCGCTGATCCGGCAGTACAAGCGAAACCTTGGTGAGGAGCTGAAAAGCCGATGGAACGAAGAAAGAAAGTAGGAAGGGCCCTTTCCGCCTTGGCGTTTCTTCTCGCCTTCTCGATGGCGTCCGGCCTCTCCCTGGCTTCCGGCTGGGAGCAGGGCGATACGGAACCGCCGCCGGATGACCAAGATGAGAAAGCGGGAGGCTGGCCCTCTCATTTGCCGAACCCCCAAGAATTGGATTGCATATGCAACCCTTGTACTCACTACGGCGTCATTATCAAAAGCAAGAAAGTCTATAGGGTCAAATACAAGGAAAGGTTGATAGAAAACACCATTTTGAAAAATATCGTTATGGGTGGGCCTTTGAACGTCTGGGGAGACGAAAACATACTCGGGCTCAATGACGCATTGAATCCGGACTCTGAACGATACTATTCGAGCGACAAGGCTCTCTATCAATGTTGCAAGGAGCATGAGAATGTGAGAATCATGAGCGGAAAATGGGAAATCGAAGTCAAATGGGTCAAGGACTGCGGGTTTCAAGGAAAATGGCACTACTGTGGACATTAGAAAGTACCGTGCTACTGCGGCATCAAGGAAGACAAGGACAAGACCGGGGCCGGCGGGGAGCCCGACCCCTCGCCCTCCCCCTCGCCGACCCCCGGCCCGGGGGGCGGCAAGGCGAAGAAGACCGGAGGAAACGGCGCCGAGGAGCCGGAAGGCCCCGCCGGCTTCCTCGCCAGCCTCGACCCCGACATCATCCGCCAGCTGCCCCCGGGGACGAGGAAGCGCGTCCTCGATGACCTGGAACGGCTCGCCTCCAAGCTCGGTTTCGATCTCGGAAAGTTCCAGTCCTGGAGGGAAAGCCTCCTCTCCGGCGATTTCGCCGTCCAGGACAGGCAAGAACCCGCCGCCGTCTACATCGGTCGAAAGCACGGCTTCGACCGCTTCGTCGTTCCCGAACGCATGGCGCCGGGAGACAACGCCCGCGTCCTGGACGAGGGACGCGAGCTGCCGGACGCCGACGTGCAGACCGTCCCCGCCAGGCAGGGGCGCCCCCTCACCCTCGTCAAGACCCGCCTCGGCGACCGGCCCGAAGGCGCCACCATCACCGTCGTCGGACCCGAGGGCGGGACCTACGAGGGACGGAAACCCCCCGACGAGGTCCTCGTCTCCGCGTCCACGTCCATCCGGCGCGATGAGCGCTTCACCACCATCACCGTCACCCCCGCCGTCAAGACGGAAGGGCCCGACGGGAAAACGACCGAACGCCGCCCCGAAGAGCTCCCCGAGGGCACGGAAACCCGGGCCCAGTTCAAGGACGACGACGGCGCGTGGCGTGACATCTTCAACGCCCTCAACATGACCTTCACCACCGCCGTCACCGCCGGCGCCACCTACCTCATGGTCTCCGACCAGGCGGGATCCCGCGGAGGCGCCGTGCAAACCGCCCCCGACGGAAGCACCACCGTCACCGTCCCCAACGAGGTCTACAACGCCTCCCTGCAGGACAACCACACCACGCACGAGCAGCTCGCCTCGCAGGCCGGCGCGGGCCTGCAGCAGCCGGCCCGGGGCGAGGGCGACGGCATCACCGTCACCTCCGTCTCCGCCGTCGGAACCTCCCCCCGAAGCCTGCGCCCCGGGGACACCGTGATCTTCCACGTCCGGGTGGACAAGGAGCTCGCCGGCGCCTTCACCCTCGGAGGCGTCCTCGTCGACCTCGCGGCCGGAGAATTCCCCTGCGGCCCCATGTCCGTCCAGGACGCGGTCGCGGACCCCGCGACCGGCGAGGGAACGCTGACCGCCGTGCTTCCGGCGGGAACCGTCTCGCACACGGGCGAGCTGACCGCCCGGATCCACGTCGAAAACAAGATCAGCAATCCCGTGACGCTGGGCCTCGCGCCGGACGTCTCGCTCGAGGTCTCCCACCACCTGACGATCGAGGGAAGCACCGTCACGGTGACCCTGCTGAGCCAGAATGGGGGACCCATCCGGGGCACCCTGATCGTGGAGGGCTCGGGCACGCTCCTCGGGGGGGAGGGCAACCGCATGCATTTCGACACATGGTCCACCGCCACCGCGGTCGTCCTGGCCGAAAACCCGGGCGACATCCAGGTTCGCTTCGTGCCGGACGAGGACGCGTCGGCGGGGATGGCCGACCTGTTTGAGGAGAGGTGATCCTTGCGCTGCATGAACCTTTTGGCCTTGCTGTCCCTTGCGACCCTTCTCGTTTTTCCCGCGTGCGGCCGCAAGCTGGACGAAACAACCGTCTCGGAGGAAAAGGAACAGGCCGGGAAGGCCAAGACCTTTCCTCCGCAGGACAACCTGTTCGAATTCCCCGTGAAGATCTACAACCGGATCCTGCGCGTGCTGGAAACAAGCGTGGAGGACGCCCCGCATCTTCCTCAAGAAAATTTCGAGAGCTTTCTGGGGTTCGCGAGCGGGGGCGCGGATTTCCATCTGGACATTTTCCGTTTCCGGTACGACTGGAAGGATCTCCTCCGGAACAAGACCCTGCCGCAGGAAGCCGCCTTGCTGATGAGGCAGGTCCGGGTCTACGAAAAGGGCCTGAAGAAGATCGGACTGGCGCCCGTGGTTTCGCGAACGCGTTCGTCTTCGCCTCGGCCTCGGTGTAGGGGAAGACGTCCACGGAGATCGGCGCTTCCAGGAAGTGGAAGAGGAAGCGCGGGATGCGGTCCAGGAACCGCTCGCCGCTCTTCTTGAGAAGGACCAGGATGTCGGCGTCGCTCGTGGAAGTATAGCGGCCGGAAACCAGCGAGCCGAAGAGCACCACGTCGACCACGTCCTCCTCGGCTTCACGCAGCTGCGAGGCCAGGCGGGCGAGATCCTCCAGGATTCTTCTTTCATCCAGAAATCTCGCCCCGCACATGGTCGATGACCTCCTCGGCGTCCGCCACGGCTTTCCTCGCGTCCTCCGAAGACGCCAAGGCACCAAGTATTTCTAGGGCCAAGATCCCTTAGACCCTGATCACGCTGATGAATGTCTGATCTACGCTGATCCTGTATTTTGGGTTCCGGGTTTCCATGTTCCCAAAAAAATCAGCGAGATCAGGCTCGAAAAGACTTGCCGTACCCTCTAAGTTGACGCGAATGTGCCCGAGGGGGAAAGCAGATTGGAGGGCGAGCCTCCCGGCGAGCCGCATCTGCCCGAGGGGGGTAGGGACGGGTCAATGTGCCCGCCCCGGGGCGAAAGATGAGGGCACAAAGAGGCGCGGGTGGTTCCGCGCAAGGGAAGTGCTGCCGGCTGGAAGCCGGCGGTCCGTGCAAGCAATGCAACGAGGTGCTTGCAGCACTTCGCCCTTCGACGGGGCTCAGGGTGGTGGTGAGCATGGTCGAACCACTTCGCTCCGTCCTTCACTACGAACGGCTGCACTCTTCTGGTGGCGAAGAGAAACCAGCTCGAAAGACGGGACTCCGCCTGCTATCGTAATCGTGTCATGGCCAAGCACTGCCCGCAATGCAAGCAGCTCTACCGCGACGCGTTCGACGCCTGCGCCGACTGCAAGGTCCCCCTCGCCGAGGGCCTTCCCCCGATCGAGACGCCTCCGGAAACGAAGGCCCCGGACAAGGACGAAGGACCGGCCTGGGCGGTCCTGGCGAAGTCGAACGACCCGTTCCGCCTCGAGCTGATGAAGAACCGTCTCGAGGAGGAAGGCATCGAGGCCGTGCTGACCGACCAGGAGATCGTCGCCATGGACTGGCTCCTCTCCAACGCGGTCGGCGGCGTGAAGCTCATGGTCTCGAAGAAGGACGCCGAACAGGCCGCCCGCATCCTCCGGGAGATGGAAGCCGGGAAGGAGAAGGGCGAAGGCGCCCCCGAAGCGGAGAACGGGGAGATCCGGTGCCCGGCCTGCGGGTCGGACCAGGCTTCCGAGAAGCCCGCCGTCCGCCTCACCTGGTTCCTCCTGTTCGCCGGGCTCTTCACCGGCGGCGTCGCGTTCCTGATCGCGGGTCTCTACTGGCTCGCGACGCGCCGGATGCCCCCCGTCATGGTGTGCGGAAATTGCGGGAACACCTGGGTGCCGGAGGACGAGAGCCGGCCCCGCTGACGGCGCCAGGGGGAAACCGGGATCCCTCTCAGGCGAGAAGCGTTGCGCCGCCGAGGCCCGCCAGCAGGAAGAGGACGTAGAAGGGAAGCGGGATGCGTCGCACGATGCGAAGATGCGGGAAGAACAGCGGCACGCCGGAGGCGTCCGTGGCGTCGAAGAAGAGATGGGAAGCGATGCCGAAGGCCGCCGTCCCCGCCAGCAGGGAAGAGCCCGAAACCAGCCACACGCCCGCCCCGGCCAGCGCGACGAAGGCCAGCCCGTGCCCGAAGGGGCGGCGTTCCTGCGAGGAACACGTCTTCATCGAAAGGCTCCGGAAGGCGATCACGTGGTCGAGGTCCGTCAGGAAGCCGGCCAGGAAGGGGACGAGCAGCAGGGGCCAGCGTACGAAGGGCGGGGCGGGCGCGAGCCACAAGGGCGTAAGGGCCGCAACGGGCACCAGCCCGTGCAGGGTCGTGTCGAGCACGGCCCGCACTTCGATGGGGAACCGCGACCGCCGCTGGTTCCACGCCTGGAGGGGCACCAGCACGACTAGGCCGCCGGCGCCGGCCAGGACGGAGATGAGGGGGACGCCGCTGCTCATGGGGAACCAGGATAGCGGGAAGGGAAGGGATGTGTCACTGGCATTCGCGAGGGGGTTGGCCCCGACAGCCTCTCAGTCGCCGGTGTAGCCGGCGCCGAAGAAGTTGACGTGTTCGTACTCGGGGGCGTCCTTCCCGAAGGCGCGGACCTCGTCCTGGGAGATCACGAAGGTCGCGTGCTCGCCGTAGGCCTTGTGGAACTCGACGCGGTCGAAGCCCCCGCCCGGGCGTTCGCGGAGAAGCTCGTTGAACTGCCTGTTGGCGGGGCTGGTCAGGTCGCCGTGGCAGACCGGGCAGGCCAAGCGGGGTTTCTCGCCCTCTTTCAACGGGATGTCTTCGGGGAGGATGACGGTGTAGTTTCCCACCTTGGGGCTGAGCAGGATCAAGCCGTTTCGGCGGGCGCGCGTGATCCTGAGGATGACCTTGGTGCCGGGATTGAGGACGGCCTTGCAGTGCGGGCAACGGTACTTCATGGGTATCGGGGACTCCTTTCTCGCTGGAGAGACCGGAAACCCGGTCAACACAGCATGCTAGGGACGACGCGGCACGTTGTCAAGGAATGGCGGCTCTTGGAAATCCGGCGTGGTTTCTGCATGATGTCCGTTTTCGGCTTTCGAGGTGCAAGCATGGACATGGAGATGACCTTCCCGGGCGGCAAGGCGGTGGATGCCCTGTTCGAGGGCCGCAGGATCCGGACGGACCAGCCGAAGAGCTCGGGCGGGGAGGGATCCGCCCCCGCGCCCTTCGACCTCTTTCTCGCTTCGATCGGAACCTGCACGGCCTACTACGTTCTCGCGTTCTGCCGGACGCGGAACATCCCCCTCGACGACGTCCGGGTCGGCATGGACATCGAGCCGGACGAGGAGCGGAAACGCATCGGCTGCGTTCGCGTGGTGATCCGGCTTCCGGCATCCTTTCCGGACAAGTACCGGAAGGCGGTGGTGAAGGCCGCCAAGTTCTGCGCCGTGACGAAGTACATCCTCGATCCGTTCGAGATCGCCGTGGAGGAATCCTCGCCGGAAACCTCGTGAGGCGCGCGCCGCACCATGGAAGAGAGGCCGGAATCGCGAAGGGGCAAGGGCGTCGTCCTCGCCGGCTGGGCGCTGGTCGTCGCCGGCGTGATCGGCGTGATCGGGGGCGTCGTGCCCTTTTCCCTCAACGCGTTCCGGATCCTCGGCGGCGAGAAGACGTGGTCGAGCAGCTCGCTGGCGGGCCACGGCGTGGAAGCCCTCGGCTTGAGCGTGGAATGGGCCATGCTCTCCTCCGCGATCGGCGCCTACCTCGGCGCCCTCCTCCTCGCGTCCGGGCGGGCCTGGCTCAAGGGCCTGGACGCGGCGCGCCTTCTCACCTGGATCTACGTGGCGGGAGGCGTGACCGTCAACGCGACCGACCTGGCCATCTTCCTCTTCCACGCAGAGACCGGCCCCCTCCGCGTCCAGATGATCCTCCTGGACGGAATCGCCCTGGCCTTTCCCGTGGCGGTGGGGATCCTGCTTCTGGTCTACCGGCCGGGCGCCGAAGGCGCGTGAGGGGGGGGGGAGAAGGGGGAAGGGAGCATGCAGACGTTCGTAGTGAGCCACGTAGCGCTAGCGGAGTGGCGCAGCAGCGCGGACCGAGGTGCTTGCAGCACTCCGCCTTCGGCTCCGTGGTTCACTACGAACGGTTGTATTCTTTTTGCGAAAGCGGTGCTGGGCTGGGGTGAAAGATCTTGGAAAAATTCATCCACCCCTTTGAGGATGAAGAACGTGAGGGTTGACCCGGGGTATTCGATGGAAGTCGGGAACCAAAACGTGAGAAGCATTCATGACTTGCCTGCATTGCGAATGGCTCTGCCGATCCATCCCTTTCGGCCTGGAAGGCTGAACGGTATACTAGAAACGCGCTTGAACAAGGCACCCGTGCCGTCATGAGGAACAAGGAATGAACAAGAATGCGATCTTCGCCCTGATCGGCGTGGCCGCCTTCATCGTGGTGGCGGTCGTTTTGTGGGATCACGGGCGGAAGGAGAAGGAACGCATCGCCCCTCCCGTCCCGGAGCAGGCGGAGGAGCCGAAGGAGGCGGGCGGGGAGAACGGCACGACCACGGCGCCCGGTCCCGAAACACCGGGGCCGGAGCCTTCCGGGCAGGAATCCGCCGGGGAGCCTGGCGAGGAACCGGGTGAGGAACCGGGCGAAGAACCGGGCGAAGAACCGGGCGAAGAACCGGGGGCGGAACCGGGCGAGGAACCCGGCGGGGAGCCGGGCGGGGAGCCGGGGGAGGCCCCCGGCGAGGAGGAGACCTCCACGCCCGAGGAGGGAGATGGAGCGGAAGCGGCGCCGGTCCTTCCGGACAAGACGCGGATCACGGCCGACGCGGGCGACGTGGACGAAAAGACGCGGGAAGCCGCCGCGGAGCACCAGGAGATTCCCGCCCCCTGGCTGGCGAAGGAGGAGGGCGCGGAAGAGGGCGGGGAGCGTTCCTACCCGTTGTCGTACACGGTCCCCAAGGAGATGTCCTTGGCGCGCATCTCGGAGGTCGTGTACGGGGACGCGGGGAAATGGCGCATCCTGTTCGAGGCCAACAAGTCCCTGCTGGAAGACCCCGACAAGGTCGCGGCGGGAACGAAGCTCACGGTCCCGGACCCGACCGCCCCCGCGGAGAAGAAGGACAAGATCCGTCTCAGCGACGGGCTCTTCTAGTCGGTCTTCGGGGCGAAGAATTTCGTTCGGTCCATCAGGTTGATCCGGGTCGAGAAGACTGTGCGAGTTTCCGGATCCCTTCCACGTCGTCCCGCCTGAGCAACGCCTTCATCCGGCCCCCGTGTTCCCCGTACTCGACGGAGAGCACGCGTCCCGCCCTCTTCACGGCTGCCTCCACCGGTCCGCTGTCCGGCGGCAGGTCGAGGTCCACTTCGACCATCTGCTTTTCGAGGATGTCCGCGGTTTTTTCGGTGAGATCGTCGATGCCTTCGCCCGTCGAGGCGGACACGATCGCGTGATGCGGGACCCGACCCGAGAGGTCGGCGACCTTGAGGCGGTCGGCCGCGAGGTCGATCTTGTTGAAGACGGCGAGGTCGGGGATGCGGTGGGCGCCGATGTCCTTCAGCACGTTTTGCACGGCGATCATCTGGTCGGCGGCGTCGGGGGCGGAGGCGTCCACGACATGGAGGAGGAGGTCCGCCTGCCTCGTCTCCTCGAGGGTGGCGTGGAAGGACTCGACGAGATGATGGGGGAGCCGCTGGATGAATCCGACGGTGTCGCTGAGGAGGGCGCGGTGGCCTCCCGGGAGTTTCCAGGCGCGGGTCCGGGTGTCCAGGGTTTCGAACAGGCGGTCGCGGACGGTGACGCCGGCGCGGGTGAGGCGGTTCATGAGGGTGGACTTGCCGGCGTTCGTATAGCCCACCAGCGAGATCTTGAAGACGGACTGCCGGGCGGAAGCGGCGCGGCTCCGCCGGGCGCGGATCTTCTCGAGTTTCTTTTTCAGGTCCCGGATGCGCCGGTTGGCGGCCCGGCGGTCGGATTCGAGCTGCTTTTCCCCGGGTCCCCGCATGCCGATGCCGCCCTCGATCCGGGAAAGGTGGGTCCACATCCGCTTCAGGCGGGGCAGGGAATACTCCAGCTGGGCCAGTTCGACCTGGAGGCGGGCCTGGTGGGTGCGGGCCCGGGAAGCGAAGATGTCGAGAATCAGTTCCGTGCGGTCGACGACCTTGAGCCGGATGAGGTTTTCGAGGTTCCGGACCTGGGCGGCGGAGAGGTCGTTGTCGAGGATCACGAGGTCGGCGTTCTTCGCCCCGGCGACGTCGCGGATCTCGAGGGCCTTGCCCTTCCCGATGTAGGTCGCGGGGTCGGGGCGCGCGCGCGTCTGCGCGGCGGCCCCGACCACGACGGCGCCGGCGTCGGAGGCGAGGCGGCGGATTTCGGCGAGGGGGTCGCCCTCTTGGCTTCGTCTCCCGTTCGTCACCAGGGAGGCCAGGAACGCCTTTTCCGCTCTCACGGAACGGTCCTGGGCGTATTCCTCGGGGAGGGCCCCCTTCTTTCGGTCGGTTCGGATGCTTTCCTTCCTCTTTCCCAATCCACTCCCATTCTACAATGCCAGGGTCGTCCTTCGCATCGTCTTTCGACCCTGAGAGCGCGGCAGAGATGTCATGTTCCCGGGCTCTCCCGCGGCGCGCCGTTCTCGGAGGGCTCGCAGGGGTTCGGCCGCGCCCAGGAGGGATCGGGTTCGGGGAAGTCCGTCCGGAAGTGGACGCCGCGGCTCTCGTGCCGTCTGAGGGCGCCGAGCGCGACCAGGCGGGCGACCTGGAGCATGTTCTGCAGGGAGAGGCCGCGGGGGCTCTGGAAGCGCCGGTGCAGGACGTATCCGGACCAGAAGGCGATCTTTTCCAGGGCCTCGGTGAGGCCGTCCTCGTTGCGTTCGAGTCCGACATCGCGCCACATGAGGCTCTGGAGGGAATTCTCGAAGTCCTTGAAATGCAGGGCGCCGGAAGGGCCTTCCGGCATGACGCCGCCGGCGGCGAGATCGAGGACGGCGCGGGGCCGGGCCTGTTCCTCGACCTGTTTCGCGGAGGCGCGTCCGGCGCGTTTTCCGAAGACCAGGGCTTCGAGGAGGGAGTTCGATCCGAGGCGGTTGGCGCCGTGGAGTCCCGTCGAGGCGACCTCGCCCGCTGCGAAAAGGCCGGGGAGGGAGGTGGCGCCGTGTTCGTCGGTGAGGAGGCCGCCGACCATGTAGTGTGCGCTGGGGCGGACCGGAATGAGGTCCCTGCGGATGTCGATGCCGTAGCTCGCCAGCGTCTTGGCGATGGCGGGAAAGCGCTCCCTCAGGTCGACGGCGTCGAGGTGGCGCAGATCGAGGTAGACGCAGTTGCCGCCCGCCTGGCGGATGGCGTCGGAGATGGCCCGGGAGACGACGTCGCGCGGGGCGAGTTCCGCCTTGTCGTGGACGCCGGTCATGAAGCGGCGCCCCTTCGAGTCCAGGAGGACGCCGCCCTCGCCGCGGGCGGCCTCGGAGATGAGGAAGCGCGAGGCGCCGGCGAGGTAGAGGGCGGTGGGGTGGAACTGCACGAATTCGAGATCGCGGCACGCGGCGCCGGCGCGGTAGGCCATGGCCAGTCCGTCTCCGCAGGCGCCGGGGGGATTGGTGGTCTCGCGGTAGAGCCTGCCGGCGCCGCCGGTCGCGAGGATGCACGCCTGGGCCCAGACGATCTGCACGTTGCTTCCGGGCTTGAGGAGGAGGGCGCCGACGCATCGGCCCTCGTGGGTGAGCAGGTCGACGGCGAAGGTGCGCCCGGCGAAGCGGATGTTCGGCGACGCTTCGGCCTTCCGGAGGAGGACCTTCTGGATCTCGGCGCCCGTGGCGTCGCCTCTGGCGCGGGCGAGGCGCGGGACGGAATGGCCGCCCTCCCGGGCGAGGGCGAGCGCGCCGTTCTCGCGGTCGAACGCCGCTCCCCAGTCGACGAGTTCCCGGATGCAGTCCGGCGCTTCGCGGGTCACGGAATCGACGACGGCGGGATCGGCGAGGCCGTTTCCCGTCGCGAGGGTGTCCTGCCGGTGTTTCGCGGGATCGTCGCCGGGCCCGAGCGCGGCGGCGATACCGCCCTGGGCCAGCGCGGTGTTGGTGTCGTCGAGATCCTTGCGGGCCACCACGAGCACTTCGCAGGACGCGGACGCCTCGAGGGCCGCGCGGAGTCCGGCCGCGCCCGAGCCCAGGACGAGGACGTCCGTGAAGACGTGCGGCAGGCGCCGGGCGTCGAAGTCGAGACAGTAGCGGGGCGGGAGGAGAAGTTCATCCATGGGGGGTCACTCGATCAGGCCGCGGTCCACCACGTAGAAGGTGGCGTATCGCGCGCAGTGGAGGCAGTAGCCGTATCGCTCCCGCATGTTGCCGAGAAGGGTCTCGACCGTGCGCCGCGTCCACTCGTCGATATTCGAAAAAACCTGCTTGTCGTCGTATTTCTCGAGGGCCAGCCGGAGCGTCCGCCAGTTGATGCGCTTTCGTTTGTCCTCGTACATGCCCTCCAGCACGGTCCGGTACAGGTCCTTGTAGAGGTCGGGGATGTCGACCCGGCCGCCATCCAGGGCGCCGCCCGTGGCCCGGGCGAGGATCTTGAACCGGAAATCCTCCCGCTCTTCGTCCTCGACCTCCATCTTGTCTTCCACGAAATGCATGAGGGACTCGTCGGGCTCCGTCAGCTGGCCCGTGCCGGGCATGGGGACCTTTTCCTTCTTGAGATAGGCGGTCACGTGGTTGAGGTAGGCGCGGATCTTGCCGTCCAGCTCCTTGGGATCCACGTCAATGAGGGAGGATTCCACCTCGTTCTTCACGATGCCGTCGTACCGGGAGACGACCGCCTTGAGGTTCGCCGAGATGTCGCCGTACTCCCCGTCCGCCTCCCGCGTGTAGATCTCGCGGATCTCGGACTCCTCCTCGATCATCTGCTTCATCTTCCGGAAGAACTCGAAGGGGGTGATGCACCGGTACTCGCTGCTCTCGCAGATGTCGGCGAAGATGTTCTGGACGATGCGGGGCGAGATGCCCTCCATGCCCTCGCTGGGATACTCGTTGCGGAGCTTGCGCACCACCTTCCGGGTGACGGCCTCCCGCTGCTCTCTGGAGAAGGATTTCGGCGTCTCCCCCGCGTAGAGGAGGGCCTTCTCGATGGGCGAGACGTTCTTGACCGCCTGGCGCTCGGCGACCTCCAGATCCTCCGACTCGAAGAGCAGGGACCGGATCTCTCGGGTGAGCACGGCCCACAGCGCCGCCAGCGCCGTGGTGTGCGGCGCCACGTGGCGGGTCCGGTCCACCTCCCTCAGGCCCTGGGCGTAGATCTTCTCCTCCTCCGTGTAGTTCAACAGGTAGGGCACGTCGATCAGGCGCATGCGGGACTGGATGCCCCGGCTGAGGAGGTTCTGCTTGAAGGCGACGTACTCCGGCGCGTTCGTCGTGCCGACCAGCACGACGTCGATGTCCGCGCCCACCTCCCCGAAATCGACGCGGTGCTCCTCCACGGCGCTGAGCAGGTGCTGGAGGTACTGCACGGGACGCTTGAAGATGTCGCTGTAGTGCATCAGGCCGCGGTTCGCCATCACGTACTTGCCGCTGAACTTGACCAGGCTCACGTCCGAGAGCAGCTGCGACAGCGCCTTGTAGTTCTCGTCGAAGGAGACGAAGCTGGCCTGCGATTCCACGTTCCCCTCCGGCAGGACCTTGGCCACTCCGCGACCCTTGATCTCCGAGACCAGGAAACGCTCCACCGCGATCCGCTTCAAGACCTGGTTCCAGTCCCCCTCGAAACGCCGCATCAGGTAGGCGTAGATCTGGGCGCAGTTGTAGCAGAGCTCCCCCTCCAGGATCTTCCGGGGGATCACGGGACGCTTCGCCGGATCGGGATAGAAACGGGCGAACAGGCCCTCGAGGTAGGCCTTCCGCTCCGGACGCGGGATCAAGAACAGCGGATGGTCCCGCATCTGGCACGGGATGCGCGCGAACACGTCCGGCTCCTCCTCCGGGCCCGTCCGCACGAACCCCAGCCCCCCCGACTCCCCCTCCAGCGTCCTCGGGAACTTCCACGTGATCGAGTAGACCTCCCCCCCGTCCGTGGCGGAGTAGACCTCCAGCCCCCGCGCGATGAGATCCACCATCGTCGTCTTGGCCGTGCCCACCGGACCCATGAGCACGAAAATGCGCTCCTTGCCCTCCTCACGCGCGGCCGCCCGGATGAACGCCGCCAGCCTCGCCTGCGTGCGCTCCAGCCCGTACACCGCCTTCAGGCCCCCCGTGAAGGGGTCCTCGAACAGGCGGTGCCTCTTGAACTTCTCGCCCGCGTCCTCCACCACCTCGTGCCCGAAATGGGACAGCATGTCGTCGAGATACTGGTAGGCCGTCCGCGTGAACTTGTAGGGATCCCTCTCCACCTTCTCGGCCAGGTACGTCTCGAGATCCTCCTCCCAGCGAACGGCGTTGTAGTGCTCGGTCGCCCGGCGGGCGATCTCGTCCAGCGGATGCGCGTCGTCCGGCATCGAGACTCCTCATGGCGAAAGAACCAAACTCGGTTCATGATACAAGAAACCGCAAGCAGCAAGAACCTTTCATCTCCGGCATCCTCTCCATCCTGCCCTCGCGATGCGTGTGATCATATTCAGAACCGGGGAAACCTGGTGGAAGAGGATACGATCCTGGTGCAACGACCGGGCCTTGCCCCGCTGTGCCTCCGGGCGTATACAAGGTGGGTAGCCCTAACGCACAAGATGGAACGAACGTGCAAGTTCATGTTGGATTCCCCAGTCGGTATGATGGAGACGGGGATGGAGTCCAAGACACCGTTGTTGACAAGAATGGAAAGGAATGGGCGTTGTGGAAACAACATGTAACGATGACAGGAGAGGTCTTCGGCTATGGAGGACTGAAACCCAAAGGTGATGTATTCAATTTAATCCACGAGAACCAGATTTATTCGACAGGACAGAAACCAAAACCTCACAAGAAATGGGAAGACCATCCAGGCTATGACAAGAGGTCAACACTGCTTTCCTTGTGCCCATTCAACGGTTTTCTGGGCAATAAGCAGAGAAGAATCGCGGTATGCCTCGTGTTGAATCCTTGCGATGCCGATGAAGGCTGCAACGACGCTGGTCATGTTCACTGGTGGGAAGAAGATCAGGAATGGACGGATGAACCGGCCGGTAGAGCATGGGTTCATACGCAGGGAGTAGAGTTCTTCAAGACAAAATGAAGAGCAAGATCGTCTTGATCGTCGTTGCCATGATCGGAATGGCAACGGGTATATCCTCTCTGGCCCTTGTCCTTCATGAAAAATGGGCGAAAGAGGATGCTGACGTAATCACTGGAAACGGTGAGCGGCCTGGACGAGAAAGAACTCAGAAAATGCGTCCTGACCACCCTGGAATACTACAGGGATCGCCCGGAAGAACTCGAAGGCGACTGGATGTTCCGGCCCCGGTAGCCCCTGTGCTTTGCGGATTGCGGAAATCCGCCCGACGACAATCAAGAATCTCCCATCGAAAATCCCTCGATCCGCAATCCGAGAAGGCCTTCCACCGTCAGGCTCACCGCACCAAAGTGGTCCTCCACCCGCCCCTTTGCGAGAAACGGGCCCAGCCCCCGCAACAGCGGCTTGCAGCGCTTCCACGACGCCGGAAAGAACGTGCACTCGCAAAGCCCCGTCTCGTCCTCCAGCGTCGCGAATCCCATCAACCGATCGCCCTTCTCCGTGCGCGTCGAGCGACGTGCCGAAAGCAACCCCGCCACCGACGCCCGGCGCCCCGAAAGGCCCCCGAGCGCCACCGCAGAAACCGCCTTGCCGTCCAGGTGGCCCCGCAGCGCCCGCATCGGATGACCGCTCACGAACAGGCCCAGCGACTCGAGCTCGAGCCGCAGCACCGCCAGCGGATCGTACTCGGGAAGGCGCATCCCCTCCGCCGGGCAGAGGTCCCCCGAGAAGAGATGGCCGCCCCCCCTCCCTGCCTCGCGCCGGGCGCCCGGAAACGCCACGCGAAGCCGGTAGAGAAGCTCCGGGCGCGTGCGCCCCGTGAACGAGAACGCCCCGGCCCGGATCAGGTTCTCCGCTTCCGGCCACGACACGGGCACCCGGCGCAGAAAGTCCCCCAGCGATTCGAACGGCCGCCTCCCCCGCTCCGCGTACATCGCCTCCCGCGTCCGCCGTGAAAGCGCGCGCACCCGCGAGAGGCCTACACGGACGGCGTCCCCCCCCTCCGTGACGAACCTGTCGGCGGAGAGGTTCACGTCGGGAGGAAGAATGCCCACCCCTCTCCGCCGCGCCTCCTCCAGGTGGACCCGCGAGGGATACATGCCGGCGTGGTTGTTCATCACCGCGCATGCGTACGCGGTGGGAAAACGTGCCTTGAGGGCGGCGCTCCGGTGCGCCAGCACGCCGTAGCCCGCCGCGTGGGCCCGGCAGAAGGCGTACTTCGCGAACTTCACCACCTGGCCCCAGACCGCCTCCGCGCCCGCCCCGTCCACCCCGCACGCGCGCGCCCGGCGAAGGAAGTCCGCCCGCAGGGCCCGGCGATCCTCCTCCCCCTCGCTCTTCGCCACGGCGCGCCGCACGAGATCGCCCTCGGCCAGCGTCCCGTCGGTCAGCGCCGCCACGGCCGCCATGACGTCCTCCTCGTAGAGAAGCACGCCGAAGCGCCCGGCCAGCAGGTTCGCCAGGCGCGGATGGGGGTAGACCACGGGCTCGGCGCCGGACGCGCGGCGCACGTACGCCTCCTTCATGCCGGCGCCGGCCGGCCCCGGGCGGACCAGCGAGAGCGCGTCGATCGTCGCGTCGAGATCCTTCACCTCGAGCTGCCGGAGCAGATGGCGCATGGCCGGGGACTCGATCTGGAAGCAGCTCAGGGTGGATCCCTCGGAGAGGAGCCCGGCCGCGCCGGGGTCCTTCTCGGAGATCGCCTCGAGATCGACCGTCACGCCGAGGTCGCGCCGGACCCCCTCGACGGTGTCGCGAAGCGTGGTCAGGGCGCGGTTGCCCAGGAGGTCGAACTTGACCAGGCCGATCCGCTCCACCGCGCGCATCTCGAACTGGGTGACCACGATGCCCTTCGCGGCCCATTCGAGCGGGACGTAGCGATCCAGCGGCCTGTCGGCGATGACGACGCCGCCGGGATGGATGCCGAGATGGCGGGGAAAGCCCTCGAGCGCCTCCGCGTCCTCGAGGGCGCTTCGGAAAGGCTCCTCGCCGGCCGGGATGGCGCGCGAGGCCGCCGGGTCGATGCGGATCGCCTCGGCCAGCGGGACGTCGGGCCGGAAGGGGATCCGGCGGGAGAGGCGGTCCACCACGGAAGCCGGGACGCCGTGCGCCTTGGCCGTCTCGCGGAAGGCCGAGCGCGGCCGCATCGTGCAAAGCGTGCTGATCATGGCCGCGCGCTCGCGCCCGTAGAAGGCATAGACGTGGTCGAGGACCTCGTCGCGGCCGCGCCAGCAGAAATCCACGTCGAGGTCGGGGAGGTCGGCGCGCTGCTCGTGGAGGAAGCGCTCGAAGTAGAGGCCGTAGCGCAGGGGATCGACGCTGGTGATGCCGAGCGCGTAGGCGACGATGGAGCCGGCGCCGGACCCGCGCCCCACCACGGGGATGCCGCGCGTCCGGGCGAAGCGGACGATGTCGCCCACCACGACGAAGTAGAGCGAGAAGCCCAATTTCTCGATGACGCCGAGCTCGCGTTTCAGCCGCGCTTTCGCCGAGGCGGGCGGGAGGGGGCCGTAGCGCATGGCCAGGCCCTCGAGGGCGATCCTTTGGAGGTGCGAGGAAGCGGTCTCGCCGGTGGGCAACGGGAAATCGGGAAAGACGTGCCGGCCGCCGGGGGGGCGACCCCTGCAGGCCTCGGCGACGCGCAGGGTGTTCTCGAGCGCCCCGGGGACGTCGGCGAAGCGCTCCGCCATCTCCGCCGGCGAGGGCAGGCAGGCGGAGGGGGGCGCGGCGTCGCCGGGCTTGAGCTGCGAGATCAACGCGCCCTTGCGGACGGCCGCCAGCGTGCGGTGGAGGGCGTGCCGGCCGGGGTGGGCGAAGACGGCGTCGGGCGAGGCGACGAGACCGAGCCGAAGGCGCCGGGACGCGCGGGCCAGCCTGCGCTGGAATGCAAGGGGGCGTCCGGGGCGGACGAGCTCGAGCCAGAGCCGGTCGCGCGAGACGGCCCCGAGCACCGCCTCGGCCAGGGACGCGGATTCGGTCAGCACGGTGAGCCCCGCGTTGCGCTCGGCCAGCGCTTCCGCCAGCGAGAAGGGGGGCTCGCCCTCCCCTTCCGAGAGCTTGCGGCGGGTGAGGATGCGGCAGAGGTTCTCGTAGCCTTCCCCGTCGCGGACGAGCAGCACGGCGCGGGGGCCGCCCGGCTCGGAGACCGAGGCGCCCACGATGGGGCGCACGCCCGCCTTCCCGCACGCGTCGAGGAAGGGGATCAGGCCGTAGAGGTTGTCGTCGTCGGTCAGCGCGAGGGCGGGAAGGCCGAACGAGGAAGCCCGCGCCGCGAGCTCCGCCACGGTCGACGCCCCCCACAGAAGCGAATGGTTGCTGCGCGCATGCAGCGGGACGTAAGTTTCCGTCTTCACGCTTCGCCCTCCCGGGGCGCGGGCGTCCCGCCCGCAGCAACACGGGGCGCGGGCGTCTCGCCCGCAGCAGCACGGGGCGCGGGCGTC
>CAZDSO010000113.1:0-16793 GCA_964508045.1 uncultured Planctomycetia bacterium
TTGCAAGAGCCGATCGGCGTAGTACGGGCCGGCGAGCCACATCGGTGGGCTCGGGGGCCCGCCGCCTGTCTTGCCCATGCAAGGGCTATGGCGGGTCCTTCGGAGACCCTCGCCCTCCAAGTTTTCATGGTTTCCGGGAGAGCCGAAGGCTCATGGCTGACGACAATCTACAATCCGTAGTCCTGAGCGAGCGAAGCGAGTCGAAGGGTCCAATCCCTACGCGTCCCTGCTCCCCCGGCTGAAATCCGAAATACAATGACGGCGCCGCTTGTGCTATCCTGGGGCGCGACGAGGGGGCGGGAGGAGTTGACGGGTTTGCAGTGCCCTGCCTGCGAAGAACGGCTCTCCAGGGTGGATTATCGCGGCGTCGCCGTAGGACGTTGCGAGGCCTGCGGGGGATCCTGGCTCACCGGAAGCGGGTTCGCCGGCGTCACGACCATGGACGCCTCCGATGTCTCCCCCGTCGAAGCGGCCAAACTCAAGGTCCTCGCCGAATACAAGGTCGACAAGAACGTCACCCCCACCGAGCACCCCTGCCCCAAGTGCGGCCGAACGCTGAAGGGCAGGAACTACGCGAACATCGCGGGCTTCCGGATCGAGCAGTGCCCCCGCGGTTGCGGGGTCTGGGTCCGCGAGGGCGACCTCGACAAGATCCGCATCCTCCGGTCGCTGGGCCACGGCGAGGAGGTCAAGACGAAGGCCAGGGCCCCGGCCGCCCGCAAGAAACCCGCCGCTCCCGCCCCGGGCGAACCCCCCTCGCCTCCCGCGAAAACGCCGGCCGAGCCACCGAAGCGTAAGCGCACGCCGCCGAAGAGCGCCTCCCTCCCGGGGACCCGCCGCGAACCCGCCGCACGGAAACCCGGGCTCCTCTCGCGCCTGATCGCCCGGCTTCTCGGCCGGACGTGAGTAGACCCTAAAGCCGCAACCACAGCGGGCAAGTCTTCGACACAGAGAACGCAGAGGACACAGAGAACACAGAGAGAAAAAGACTTTTCCGAGCGTAAGGGACCAAAATTTGAACAGAAGGCGGTCTTTCTCCGTTTAGAACGGAAACGATTCCCGGCGGAGGGAGAGATGAAGTCGCGACCCGCCATCCTGCTCTCGATGATCCTGGCCGGGGGAACCCTCGCCTTCGCCTGGCATCTCGTCTCACCGGAAGAAACACCGGATATCGTTTCCGTCCCTTTCGCAAAGGGGGTTGAAGAGGAACCCGGCCACCGGGCTTCGCCGATGCCGGATTTCGATTTTCCGGAATCGACTGGCGAAAACAGCCGATCCCGTCCGGGCGCCAGCGCCGGGCAGCGCACCGGCGATGCCGGGGCGGGGCGGGAGGAGGACGGACGGCGGGGAAAGTACGAACGCATGAATCGTCCCGGCGACGTCCGCATCGATCTCGAGGGGGCGGAGAAGCCGATCATTCGCGTGACCACGAACCTGGAGATCACGGGCCACCTCGTGGCCGACGGGGAGGCGATCTCCCGCCGCGACCCGCTTCCCGCCGGGCTTCTCGACGTCTGGCCCGGGGATCCCCGGGCCTGGCTCGACGTCTGGGGCGTGGAACACGGGCCTCTCGAGAAGGTGGAGAATCCCGAGCTCGACCTCGAAGACTTCTGGCTGGAGGAGGAAAAAAAGAACCTCCTCGACGTCACCCGGTCCGGCACGTATGAAGTGAAACACGACAGGGCCGTGGAGATGGAGCCGGGAAGGACGACGACCCTGAAGGGCCGCGTGATCGACGCCGCGACGGGCGCCGGCGTGCCCGACGCCACGGTGGTCCTCTTTTCCACCTTCTACAAGCGGCTCTTCTTCTATGACCACCATCTCCGCGAGGTCGCGGGCGTCCGCACGGGTCCCGGCGGCCGGTTCGAGATCGAGGGCTTCAACACCGACGACCTGCATTTCGGAAGCGCCGGCAAGGCCTTCCTCACCGTGCAGCGGGAGGGGTACGTCTCCGTGGTGGCCTGGTACCTGGAAACGCTGTTTCCGGGGACCGTCAACGACCTCGGCGACGTCCCCTTGTCGCGGGGCGGGCTCACGGTCCGCGGCCGCGTGGTGGATCTGGAAGGCGTTCCCGTGGAGGGCGCCGTGGTGGCCTGCACCGGCGAGATCTTCCCCACCGAGTACAGCAAGGACCAGCGCTACACCTTCCTGCCCCGCTTCCCGCATGCGGTCTGCGGGCCCGACGGGCGGTTCGAGATCCACGGCATCCTCGGACGGCACTGGGTCTCCGTCCATGCCGGCACCGACTGCGTGGAGGAGCGCCTCCTCGAGTTCAGGGGGGAGGAGGACCCGCCGGCGCTGTTCTTCCGGGTCCTGGCGGGGGGCCTGGTGGAGGGGCGCGTCGTGGACGGGGAGAAGAACCCGGTCGCCGACGCGGTGATCACCGCTGGAACGAATTCCACGCACAGCTACGCCGACGGAAGTTTCAAGCTCGAGAACGTGGAAGGGGACGTTCTCACGCTCGTCGTGCGGCATCACCGCTTCCACATCGACCGCGTGGAGGGGATCCCCGAGGGGGCGAAGGGAGTCGAGATCGTGATGGATGCGCCCCTGCCGGCGGTCGTCTTCAAGGTCCGGGAACCGGGAACGCTCGAGCCCCTGTCCACGGTCCGCATCCGTTTTCTCGGCCCCATCGTGACGCCCGTCCCCGAATCCACGCTCTACGTGAACGAGGAGGGCCGGCACGCGGCCGTCGTGCCCGAAGGGGCGCGCCGCGCCCTGGTGGAGGCGGAGGGCCACGACGCCGCTTCCGTGGTGCTGCAGGACGCGCGCGACGGCGACGAGATCGAGGTCCTTCTTTCCCCGCGAGGGGAATGACCGGAAGGTATCATGTCGATCAGGAAAAGATCATGTGAATCAGGCTCGAGAAAGCACCCCAGCACCGGAAGGGCTCTCGCGAAAACAACATGTAGGGGCGCAGGAGTAAAAGCCCAGCCTGTTCGCTCGACCGCCTATCCTGCGATTTCCACCTTGCCCATGCTGTCGCCCTGCTCGATGGCTTCCACCACGTCCTGGCCCTTCGTCACCCGGCCGAAGACGGTGTGGACCCCGTCGAGGTGGGGCTGGGGCTTGCGGATGACGAAGAACTGGGAGCCGTTCGAGCAATCGCCGCTCAGCTTCTCGCCGGTCTTGCGGTCGTGCTTGCAGGTCCCGGCGTGGGCCATGGAGAGCGCCCCCACCTCGTGCTTCAACCCCGGCACGATCTCGCAGTCGATCGTGTAGCCCGGGCCGCCGGTGCCCGTGCCCTTGGGGCATCCGCCCTGGATGACGAAATCGGGAATGACGCGGTGGAACGTCAGGTCGTTGTAGAAGCCCTTCTCCGCCAGATCCGTGAAGTTCTTGACGGTGCGGGGCGTCTTGTCGGCGAACAGCTCCGCGACAATCTCGCCCTTGGCGGTGTTGAACGTGACGGTGGGGTTGGTTTCGCTCATGGTCGCTCCTTTCGTTTCGCGTCTTCGTGCTAGAGCCACTGCCCCTTGGACAGCCGCCGCTTGCGGCGCTGGTGGCCGCGCTTGCCGTGGTTGGCCTTCGTGAATTTCTTGCCTCGACGGGAGGTCAGTCTCGATCGTGCCATGGCGTGTCTCCTTATGGGGGAATGAAAACGTGGAAAGGATATCTCTTTCCGCCCCGCCGGGAAAGGATCTTCCTTGACGAGCGTTTCGCGCTGCAAGCAAGTCGTGACCCTCGCCCTCCAAGTTTTCATGGTTTCCGGGAGAGCCGAAGGCTCATGGCTGACGCCAACCCAAAACCGGCTACAGCGCGTCGCGGAACAGCAGATGGGCGATCAGTCCCGCGACGGGGGGAAAGAAGGCGGTGCAGACCATCCGGACGGCCGTGAACTTCCAGCCGAGAATCCCCACCTCCAAGGGAAGCCTGGAAAAGGCCCACAGCGACCATCCCGTGATGTAGGCGACCATGGTGCCCGCGCCCGCGCCCGCCTTGAGCAGGCCGGCCGCGACGGGCATGCTCACGTAGGGGCCCCCGGGCGACAGCCCCCCGGCGAGGGTTCCGATGAGGATGCCGCGAAGCCCCGATTCCCCCCCCACCCATCGGGCCACCGATTCCTTCGGGATCAGTTCCTGGACGAGGCCTGCGATCACGAAGGCGAACACCAGAAGCGGGATCACTTCCAAAAGCATGATCCCGGCGGATTTCAGGCCCTTCGTGTGGGCGTCTTCGCCTTTCTTGACGGCGATCGCGAGCAGGAGCAGGGCCAGGGCGCCCATGATCAGCGTGGGAACGAGCATGGCGGATTTCCTCTTCTTCTCGTTCGTCCCGGGGGATGGCGTTTCGGTTTCGGCGTTCATGTCGCCTCGTCTCGCGTCGGAGAGGGTCGTGCTCCCCTCGATTCTCCGGAAATCGCGCGGATGTGCAATGTTCCAGGGCGTACGCTTCATTCCGGCCGCCGGAGCGCCTCCAGGATCTCGCCCATCCGGTTGATCGGCAGGGAGAAGTGCCCCTCCTCGGGATGGAAGACCGCGGCGCATTCCCGAAGCGCTTCGGCCTGGACCCGGCCCAGCGACGCCGGAATCGTGGCGTCCCGCTCGCCGTGCCACAGATGGACCGGCGTCTCGATCTCTTCCAGCGAAAATCCCCACGGTTTCCGGAAAATCTCGAGATCCACCAGACACCCCCGCGAGCCCCAGCGGAACCCCTCCCGGAAAGCGTTCAGCACCGCCTCGCGGATGGCGGGACGCGCGAGAACCGCCCGGTCCGCCGGCGGCGCACCGGCGCTCAGGATCGAGAGGACCGCCTCCGGACGACGGACGAGCCACGACGCGTAGATCCGGAGCAGGGCCCGGGCGACCATGTGGGACTTGGAGGCCAGGTCGAGAACGAGCCGGTGCAACCAGCTCATGGACGCCAGGCTCTCCGGCCTGTCGAGCGGCGGCAGGCCCGCCACGATCCCCGCCGCGGTTACCCGGCGGGGAAAACGGTAGGCGACGGCCAGCGCGTACGGGCCTCCGCCGGACACGCCCGCCACGGCGAAGCGATCCAGCCCGAGAACGCGGGCCAGCACTTCCACGTCCTCGGGCCAGTCCAGAAGCCCTCGGCCTTTCTGGAAATCCGAACGCCCGAAACCGGGCCGGTCGGGGGCGATCAACCGCACGCCTCGCGCGGCGCCCTCCGCGTCACCCAGCCGCGCTTCCAGCCGCGAGCTCGGAAACCCGTGGAAGTAGAGCAACGGTTGCCCTGCGGGATCGCCGTATTCGGCCCAGGCCAGACGACGGCCGCCGTGGAGGAGGATCGTTTCAGCGGGATGCGGTTTTGAATCCTGTCTCACGTCTCAGACCAGCCCCTCGGCCTCCATGGCTTCGAGCACCTGCCGGGCGCAATCCGCGGGATCCCCGGCGGCCGTGTCGATCGTCACCGCGGGCGCTTCGGGAGCCTCGAAGGGCGCCTGGAGCCCGGGCACCGTCTGCGCCTCGCCGGCCGCGCCGCGGGCGTAGATCCCCTTCGGATCCCTTTCCATGCAGGTCTCGAGGGGACACCGCACCCACACCTCCAGAAACCGCGGGATCGCACGCCGCGCGCCATCCCGGTGGATCCGCTTCGGCGCGGTGGCGGCGAAGAGCACGTTCACGCCGTTTCGGGAAAGCAATCCGCCGAGGAAGGCCACGACCTCGTAGAACCAGTCCCGCTCGGTCTCGCTGTAGGAGGGCGCGGGCGTGAGGATCTCGCGGAGTTCGTCCGAATCGAGGATCTGGACGCGGATTCCCTTCTTCGCGAGTCCGGTTGCGACGCGTTTCGCCACCGTGCTCTTGCCGGAGGCGGGCAACCCCGTGAACCAGACGCCGAAACCCCTCCGCCCCGCCGTCCCGCTCATGCCAGGAACTCCTCGATCCCGTCCGGCTCGAAACGCTCCGCGTCGAGCACGTTGTCGATGAACCGAAACAGCGTCTCCCGCACGCCTTCCGGCAGGTCGGGGTACCAGACGGGATGGGCGAGCACGAGGGCGCGCCAGGCGTGGAAGGGCTGGTTCCTCTCGAGGATCTCCTTATCGCCCGTGCGGTCGAGGTAGCGCTTCCAGAACCGCAGGTACAGGTCGCGGAAGGGATCCTCGAGCCGCCCCCGCTTCCACAGGGAGAAGAACAGGAAGTTGATGCTCATGCACGTCACGTCGTCCGCCGGCTCCCCCCACTCGCCGCGGCTTCGGTCCAGCACGGAGAAGTCCGTCCCCTCGCGGAAGAGGACGTTCCAGGGGTGGAAGTCGCCGTGGACGCAGCTGAGGCGATGGGAGGATTCCTTGATCCGCCAGCGCCATCGGACGCACGCTTCCTCGATCCTGGCGAGTCGCTCAGGCGGCGCCTGGGCGAAATCCGCGGGGTAGGTGTCCAGCATCCCCATGATCCCTTCCCCGTGGCCCAGGAGGTCCCGGATCCGGCGATGGTATCGCACGGCGTCGTCGCTCTTGTCCTCGTGGATCCCCGCCAGGTAGTCGGCCAGGGTCTCGACGCGCGCGCGGTCGAGATCCGAAGCCTCGAAGGTCCGCGCCATCCGGTGCAGGTCGTCCGCGTAGGGGTCGCCCGGCGAGAATCGGGTCAGGAGGAAGAACTCGTTCGTCTCGCCCAGGGAGATCAGGGACCCGTCGCCGGTCAGGGCCCCCACGTCCAGGGCGTCGACGTGGCGCGGGAGGCGGTTGAAGGTGGCGTAGTCGAGAAGGAGGTTGCAGGCGCGATCGGAGGGCCGCTCGTGGCTGAAGGCGTCGGGCGCCATGGTGTGGAGCACGGCCGTCTCCTCGCCGGCCGGATGGGAGAACGCCACGCCCAGCGGCATGCCGTATCCGAACCGCTTCAGGGACGCGCCCTTCTTGTCCGCCGCGAGGGGCCGGATGGAGCGGATCTCCACCGGCGCACCAAACAGGCCCTCCAGGTAGGAAAGCAGCGCCTCCTCGCGGAAGGGCATCCCCGTTCGATTCTTCTCGTTTTCCATCGATCTTCATTTTACCAGGACGCCCCGGCCGGCGTTGCAGAAACCTTTCATCTTTGTGCAGCGAACCCTTCTTCCTTTCCCGGGAACTTTTCCGCCCCCCCCCGCGTCGGAACCTGCGGATCCGATGCCTGGAAGATTGGAAGGAGATGCGGCATGAAACGAACCCGAAGAACGATCCTCGCGCCCCCGGTTGCGGCCCTTCTCGCCCTCTGCGCGGTCGCCATCCTGGCCGGAGACGAAGAGAAGCAAGAGGAACCGACCGCGATCCTCGGCGGTGAGGAACGCGCCCGCGCCTCCGTCTCCACCGACAAGCCCATCTACCGCCCGGGCGGGACCGTCTGGGGACGCGCCGTCCTCGCGGACGCCTTCACCGCGGCTCCCGTACAGGGAAGCCTCTCCGCGACATGGTCCGTGCGCTCGCCCAAGGGGGACGTCGTCTTCAAGGGCGTCACCGCCTTCTCGCGGGGCGTGGCCCCCTTCCAGTGGGAGATCCCCGACGCGTTGGCCGGGGGCGAGTACACCCTGCAGGTCGACTTTCCACGTCATGGATATCCGCCTGCGGTCCGGACCTTCGACATCCGGAGCTACCGGGCCCCGCGCTTCAGGACCCAGATCCGCTTCCTCCGCAAGGGCTACGGCCCCGGCGAGACGGTGACGGCCACGTGCACCGCCGAGCGCGCCGAGGGCGGCGTTCCCGACGGGGCTTCCGTCACCGCCCTCGCCCGGCTGGACGGCCGGGAGATCGCCCGCCAGGAGACCTCGATCGATGCGAAAGGGACCTGCACCGTCCGGTTCGACCTTCCCGAGACGATCCAGGACGGCGAAGGCACCCTGGCCTTCTTGATCCGGGACGGCGGGGTCCAGGAGACCGCCGTCAAGACGCTCCCCGTCCTCCTGAACCGGGTGCGTCTTTCCTTCCACCCCGAGGGCGGGGACCTGGTGGCCGGGCTTCCGGCCCGCGTCTTCTTCGAGGCCCGGAACCACCGCGGGAAACCCGCCGACGTGGCCGGACGGATTCTCGGCCCCGGCGGAGAAACGACGGCCTCGTTTTCCTCCGAGCACGAGGGACGGGGCCGTTTCCGCTTCACGCCGGAATCGGACGTCATCTACACGGCGGTGCTCGACGAGCCCGCCGGCAACACGCAGAGGTTCCCTCTCCCGGCGGTGAAGGACGAGGGCTGCACCCTTCGGGCGGGCTCCAAGGTCTACGCCGGGAAAGGCGCCTTCTGGTTCTTCATCGCGTCGACGAAGACCATGAAGGCCCGTCTCGCCCTCTTCCGGTTGGAGAAGGAGATCGCGAGCCGCGAGGTCGAGCTGGCCGCGGGCGAGGAGAAGGCCGTGGCGCTCTTTCCCACCGGCCCGGCCGTCGGCGTGGTCCGCGCCACGCTCTTCGACGGGGACGGCCTTCCCCGCGCGGAGAGGCTCGTCTTCGCCAGGCCCCGGGAAGGGATCGACGTGACGGTGAAGGTCGATCCTGCGACGGCGTCGCCGGGGAGCACCGTCGAGGTGGAGATCCGCACCCGCAACGGCGATGGCGATCCCGTCCCGGCGACGGTCTGCCTCGCCGTGACGGACGACGCGGTGCTCGAGAAGATCGAAACGCGGGAACAGGCCCCGAGGCTTCCCGCCCAGATTCTCCTGGAAAGCGACGTGAAGGAACTCGAGGACGCCCGCGTCTACCTCGACGGTTCCGTGGAGGGCGACAGCGCCCTCGACCTGCTTCTGGGCACGCAGGGGTGGCGCCGGTTCGTCTACTTCGATCTGGAGGATTTCCTGGAGAAGGGAGCCGACGAGGCGCGCCGCGCCGTGGCCCACCGGAAGAAACCCAGGGTGAGGAGGCTGGAGCTCATGGACAAGGGCGCGCCGGGCGGGGCCGCGGGCGCCGATGTCGAGGGCGAGGCGCCACGGGAGGAGGCCGCGGTGGACGGCGTCCCGGAAGCGGCGGTGGCTCCCGACGAGGCGAAGGACGCCGACGACGCGAAGGAGGAAGCCGAGGAAGCCCGGCTCGAGGAGGCCGGCAAGAAGCGCAAGGAGCCTGCAGCCCGTCCCGCGCTCGAGCGCAGAAGGCGGGGCTTTGCGGACGAATTGCGCGTCGCACGGTACACGCGGCAGTACGCCCACAAGGCGCGCCCGGGGCGGAAACCCGGCGAGCGCGTCGATTTCGCCGAGACCCTGTTCTGGGACGCGGGGTTGAGAACGGACGAGAACGGACGGGCGACCTTCACGTTCGATCTGTCGGATTCCGTCACCACGTTCCGCGTGCTGGCCGACGCGATCTCGGACGAGGGATCCCTGGACACGGCGGACGCCCTGATCGTCTCCCGCAAGGCCTTCTACCTCGAGCCGAAGCTTCCCCTCGAGATCACGGCCGGGGACGTGGTCGAGGCGCCGGTGGCCCTCTTCAACGGTACGGACGGCGACCTGCAGGCCACGCTGGAGGCCGCGATCGGGGAGGGGCTCGTCCTGGAGGGCGCCGAGCCCGCGACGACGGTTCCCGCCGGGCGCTCGAAACGACTCTACCTGACGCTGGTGGGCGGCCGGCACAACGGGGCGGTGGAGGTGAGGCTGTCGGGAAAGGCCGGGGCCCACGTCGACGGCGTGACGCGAACGCTTCCCGTCGCGCCCGCCGGCTTCCCGGTGGACCAGGCCTTCGGCGGCCGGCTCGAGGGGTCCGCCCGGGGCCGCTTCACGATTCCGGCGTCGGTCTCGCCCGGCTCCAGGGTCGCCCGCGCGGCGGTCTACCCGAGCCCGCTGGCCACGCTGACGGAAGCGCTCAAGGGGCTGCTTCGCGAACCGCACGGCTGTTTTGAACAGACCAGTTCCGCGACCTATCCCAACGTGATGGTGATGAACTATTTCGCGTCGCACCGCGTCAGCGATCCGGCGCTCGTGGACCGGACGCGCGGGTTGCTCGAGCGGGGCTACAAGCGGCTGGTGGGTTACGAGTGCAAGCGGAAGGGCTACGAGTGGTTCGGCGGCGATCCCGGGCACGAGGCCCTCACGGCCTACGGGCTGATGGAGTTCAGCGACATGTCCGGCGTCTTCGACGTAGACGCCGAGATGGTGCAGCGGACCCGGCGCTGGTTGCTCGAGCGCCGGGACGGCGAGGGCGGGTTCAAGCGGAACGCGAGGGCCCTCGACAGTTTCGGGCGCGCCCCCAAGGACGTCACGGACGCCTACATCCTCTGGGCGCTTCTGGAGGCCGGCGAGACGGGTCTGGAGGGGGAGGTCGCTTCCATCAAGAAGCGGGCTCTCGGGGCGAAAGACCCCTATTTCCTCGCCCTGGCCGCGAACATCCTCCTGCTCGCGGAGGACGGGTCCGCGGAAAGCATCCTCGAGAAACTCGGAAGGATGCAGGCCGAAGACGGCTCCGTGCCGGGCGCGAAGACGAGCATCACCTGCTCGCGCGGGACGGGGCTCGACATCGAGACCACCTCGCTGGCGATCCTGGCCTGGCTCAAGTCGGGCAAGCACGCCGGCCGCGTCGAGAAGGCTTCCGGCTGGCTCTTCAAGCGCTGCCGGGGCGGACGCTTCGGCTCGACCCAGAGCACGATTCTCGCCCTCAAGGCGATCCTCGGCTACGACGCGTCCCGCGCGCGACCGAAAGCGCCGGGGACGGTCCGGCTGGTGGTCGACGGCGACGTGTGCGCCTCGATCGCCTTCGACAGCCGCACGAGCGGTCCGCTGGCCTTCCCGGATTTCGGCGATCGCCTCGGCCCGGGAGAGCATACGGTGGCGATCGTCATGGAGGGGGGCTCCCCGATGCCCTTCGCCGTGGACGTCCGGTACCACGCCTCCACGCCGGCGAACCATCCCGACTGCCCGGTAAGATTGACCACCCGGCTCACGGAGCCCGAGACCCGGGAGGGCGAGACGCTGGAAGCCCTCGTGCGCCTCGAGAGCCTGTCCGAGGAGGGCCTGCCCATGACGGTGGCCATCGTGGGCCTTCCGGGAGGACTCGAGCCGCGCCACGACCAGCTGAAGGAGATGGTCAAGGCGAAGGTGGTGGATTTCTACGAGGTGATCGGGCGCGACGTGGTCCTCTACTGGCGGTGCTTGAAGCCCGGCGCGGTCCGCGAGATCCCGCTCTCCCTGACGGCGGCCGTGCCCGGCGTCTACACGGGCCCGGCGTCGCGCGCCTACCTCTACTATGCCGACGACCAGAAGCACTGGGTTCCCGGCATGAAGGTGAAGGTGGAGCGGTCGGAGGACTAGCCCGGATTATTCATGAAAACTACTGCGGTCGCCGCAAGCACATGATCTGCTTCGTCGCTGCGACGATTCCGGCCCTCACGTGGCGCTTTGGCCACGCTCCGGACCGGAATCGTCTTGCTCCTCGCATCTCAGGCACTTGCGGCAACCTCGCTACGTCTTCATGAATAATCCGGGCTAGACCGAGAAAGGCGACATGGCCGGGCAGGTCCTTGCGGAGGAGATCGGCGAGGCGGAACGTCTCGATCTTCCGGCTCTTCGTCACCTTGCTGTTTGTGGGACTGAGCGGCAAAACCCCCTTGACAGGAATGGGCAGGAAAAGGGATGATCCAAATGGAAAGCACCCCTAGTTCAATGGATAGAACGCTGGCCTCCGGAGCCTGAGATAGAGGTTCGAATCC
Source organism: uncultured Planctomycetia bacterium (assembly GCA_964508045.1). Classification (GTDB taxonomy): domain Bacteria; phylum Planctomycetota; class JAKEIC01; order JAKEIC01; family CAZDSO01; genus CAZDSO01. The sequence continues at coordinate 11,547 of CAZDSO010000113.1, forward strand.
TCTGGGGTGTACCACATGCGGGCCGCCTGGCGGGCGGTCCGCTTTTTTTGCACGCCTTCCGCCCCCTTCGGAAACGGTCGCCGGCTCTCGACGTCCCGAATCGCCCCGGAGCGCACGGATCATGCGAACGCTCGAAAAAGCGGATTCCCCCCCCTTTCCGCCGCGAAGGCGCCGGCCGCTCGTGCCCCCCGTGCTGGCCCTGGCGGGCGGCATCCTGGCCGCCGAGGCCGCCGGCGTCTGGGGGGCCTCGGTCCTTCTTCTCCTGGCGGCCGCAACCGGTCCCGCCGTACGGCGAAAGCGGACCGACCTCGCCCTTCTCCTCCTTTGCACCGGGGTCGGTTTCCTGGTCGGATGGTCGCGGATGCTCGCCCACCGGGCGCCTCCGCCGCCCGGGCACGTCGGCCGGATCCCGGAGGGCCCTCCGATGCCGGTCCGCGTTCGCGCCCGCGCGATCCACAAGCCCGGCCTTCCCGCCGAGGAGCAGGGGGAGACCGTGTTCCGGTTCGTCGTCGAGACGGAAGCCATCGAGAAACGAGGCCGCTGGGCCGAGGCCTCGGGGGGCCTTCGCGTCAAGCTCACCGGGGCCGATCCGGGGATCGACCGCAACGACCGCATCGAGCTCGTCGGCATGCTGATCGACCTGCCCGACCCGGGGAATCCCGCCCAGTTCGATTTCGGGGACCACCTCGAGAACCTCGGCGTCGGCAAGATCCTTTCCGTGCCCTCCCCGGAAAACGTGGTCATGCTGGAACGGGGCGGTTTCGGGATCCGGCGCACGGTCGAGGCGATCCGGCATCGCCTTCTCGGGGCGATCGGGGACGCCTTTCCGCCCGAGGACGGCGCCCTCCTCTCGGCCCTCTTGCTCGGCGAGCCTTCCCGCCTGGATCCCGGCGCCCGCGAGGTGTTCGCCCGGAGCGGGACGGTCCACCTGCTGGCGGTATCCGGGCTGCATCTCATGCTGGTCGTTTCGGGCTTTTTCTTCCTGCTCAAGCTTCTCGGGATCCGCGGCCGTCCCGCGGCCGTCTTGATCATCGCCTTCGTCTGGTTGTTCGTCCTCTTGACGGGAAGCCGGACGCCGGTGATGCGCGCGGGCATCATGACCACGGTGTATTTCGGCGCGCAGATCTTCGGCCGGGAGAGGGACAGCTGGAACGCGCTGGCCCTTTCGGGAGGCATCCTGCTCTTGCACAACCCTTCCCGGATCTTCGCCCCGGGCTTCCAGCTCTCCTTCGCGGCCGTCGCCGGCATCCTCGCCTTCACCGAACCCATCGCCGGCCGTCTCGTCCGGGAGGAGGCCCTCGTCCTCAAACTCTCCACCGTCCCCGAGGACCGGCTCCGGGCGAAGATCGCCCATCTGGCGGGCCTTTCCGTCTCCGTCTCCCTGGCCGCGTGGATCGCCACGGCGCCTCTCGTCCTCCATCATTTCAACCTGCTCACGCCCGTGGTGCCGCTGGCGAACCTGGTGGCGGGACCGATGACCGCGCTTCTGTTGGGGCTCGGTTTTCTCACCCTTCCCCTTCTTTTGCTTTTCCCCGGCCCCGGCGTCCTCGCCCTTCCCGCCGGCGTCTTTGCGAGACTCCTCACCCACAGCGCGCGGTTCTTCGCCGACCTCCCCTTCTCCCACCTCTACCTTCCGCACCCCTCCCCCGCCCGGCTGGCCGCGGGCTATCTCTGTCTCCTCCTCCTCGCGTGGAAACCGCGCTGGCCGGGGCGCCTTGCGCGGCTCCACTGGACGCTTCCTGCCGGGATGGCCGGTTTGTTTTTTTTCTTTCCAGCGCCGTCCGCGCGGCCCGCGGGGATGGAACTCGCCGTGCTGGACGTGGGGCAGGGTTCTTCTTCGGTGCTCCGCTTCCCGGACGGAAGGGTGATGGTCTACGACGCCGGGACGAGAGGGGGGTTCGACGTGGGGTCGTGGGTGGTCGCCCCGTTTCTCTGGTCCCGGGGGATCACCCGCATCGACCTTCTGGTCCTGTCCCATCCCGACGAGGATCACATCAGCGCGGTGCCCGAGATCCTGCGGCGATTCCGCGTGGAGGCCGCGGCCGTGCCCGTCGGTTTCCGCGCATGGCCGGAAGGCGAGGCGGTGATCCGGGCCCTGCAGAGGCACGGTGCCCGCATCCACGCCCTGCACCGCGGCGCCTCGCCGCCGGCCGGATGGGAAGAGATCCTGGAGATCCTCCATCCGCCGCGCCGCCGTCCCGATACGCCCTTTCTGTCGCGCAACAACACGAGCCTCACGCTCGCGGTTTCCTGGGCGGGCCGCCGGATCCTGTTGCCGGGGGACCTGGAGCGCCTGGGGCTGACATTCCTGTCGGGACGGCCGGGGGGATCCTCGTTCGACGTGATCGTGGCCCCGCATCACGGCTCGAACGAGGTGGAGGGGAACGCGCCGCTGGCGCGCGGGAGGCCCTGCATCGTCATCATGAGCTGCGGGGTGACCTTCGGGGTGGAGAAGACGGAGGCGCTCTATCTGGAACACGGCGCGCGCGTCTTCAAGACGTGGCGGGACGGTGCGGTGACGGTCCGGATCGCCCGGGACGGCTCGATGGAATCGGAGGCGTTCCGTGGCGGCGTGGAATCCGACGTATCGAAAAGGCCGGAAACGGCGTACGGAAAACGGCAAGAATCGAGGAGGTGATCATGGCGACCCCGCGCTCGGGCATTCCCTGGTTCGACATGGAGGAGGTCCCCTACCGGGCTTCCCGGCTCTTTCGCGCTCTTTCGAATCCGAAGGCCTATGCGCTGTGCCGTTTGCTGGAGGAGGGGAAAGAGAGGGAGGTCGGCGAGTTGGTGGAGACGCTGGGCCGCCATCAGGCCACCGTCTCGAAAATCCTGAGAACCCTCCGGGATCTGAACATCGTCCGGTACCAGAAGGTGGGAAAATCGACCTTCTATACGCTGAAGCACGGACCGACGCTGAAAAAACTCCTGCGGTGTGCAGAGGAATACATCCGGATCGCCGATCCGGATTTCCAGCAGGGGTCGGCGCACGGATAACCTGTGCACCCATGCACTTATGGACATATGCACATATGGCCATATGTGCATATGTCCATAGGGTCATAGGTCCATGTGGCCATTGTACCTACGAGAGGCGAGGCAGATTTCGTCGGTTTCCGGCCCCCGTTTGCGGTACAATTTTCTGTTCTGCATCCGTGGAGGCTCCCATGACTCGTCGTCTCTTCCTCGTCGTCGCCTCGAGCACCCTTCTCGCTGTGCAGGGAGGATGCGCCTGGTTTTTTCTCGGCGCCGGCGGCGCCGTCGCCTACACCGTTTCCGAAAGCGCGGCCGACGAGGACGACAACACGCCGCCCACCGTCCAGGTGAACGACCCCGGGCGGGTGACCGGGAGTCATGCAACCGTTTCGTACACACTCACCGATCCAGACGGAGACTCCTGCAGCATCGTGGCGGAATATTCCACCAACGGAGGCTCCTCCTTTTCCCCGGCGACCGCGGGACCCGGGGGGGACGGGACCTCGGGGCTCTCCGCGGATGCCGGCGGGTCGGCCCACACCTTCGTCTGGGACTGGCAGACCGACACGGGAGGGGGATTGCAGGAAAACGTCGTGGTCGCACTGACCCCGACCGATGACGACGGGGCGGCCGGTGTCCGGGGGACCTCGCCGGCGTTCGTCGTGGGAAACGCGGCCCCTGCGGTCGACGTCGATCCCATTCCCGACGCCGCCAAGGGCATCATCCTCGTGACCTTCACCCTCACGGACCAGACGAGCGACCCGGTCGACGTGGACGTGGACTATGCCCTCGACGGCAGCACCTACCAGACCGCGTCCATCGTGCTCGGGACCCTCACGGGCATGTCCTCCTCCCCGTCGGGCGACCAGCATACGATCGCATGGGATACGGTCGCGGACGGGATCGACCAGTCGGGAACGGAGACGAACGTCACGGTCCGCGTCTCCCCCACCGACGCCTACGGCCTGGCAGGCACCCCCGCCGTCACGCCATCGTTCCGTATCGGGAACATGAAACCGGAAGTGGAGATCGTCTATCACAACTGGGGAACCCACGCCGCGTCCGTCGAAGTCGAATTCCTCTTGAAGGACGCCGAATCGGATCCCTGCAGCGTGCACGTGGAGTTTTCGGAGGATGGGGGACACACGTGGGGCGTGGCCACCCTCGTGAATCAAACGAATCCCGTACCGGGACAGACCTCCTCGCCGGCGGGCCTGTCCAAGACCGTCTTGTGGGACATCGAGGCGGATCAGATCGACATGAGCGGCGGAGCGAACGGAAACGTTTTTCTCCGCTTTCGGCCTGGCGACGCCTACAACGCGCTGGGCACACCGGCGATGCTTCGACTCTCCATTGGCTACTTCTTCCCCGTGCGGGACCAGTCGGTACAAACAACCAACAACAATGTTTTCAAGGCTCCTTCCGCCGCTTTCGACACGGACGACCACCTCCACGCCGTTTGGGTTTCGACAGCCGCATCGCCCTCGATTCTCGAGCACGATATCCGCGGCGCGGACGGCCGCTGGGCCGGCGAGGCCACCGTTCCGACTCCCGGTCTTGCGGCCACCGATCCTTCCATTGCGCAGGGCGCTGCCGGCAAGATGCACCTCGTCTGGGTGGAAGCGACACCGACCGATTCCGACATCTACTACAAGTTCTGGAACGGGACGTCCTGGGATACGGCGAACACCAACCTGTCCCAGAGCGGAACGGTGGCCTCCATGCTTCCCGTCCTCGGGGTGGATTCCCTCGACCATGTCCACGTGATCTGGGTCGAGGCCGGCACTCCCGACCGCCTGATGTACGCCACCGACGCGACCGGTTCCTGGAGCGCGCCCGCCGACATCACGCCGACGAGCGAGTCGAATGCGGCAAACCGACCGGACCTTTGCGTCGACGCCTCGGATCACCTTCACGTGGTCTACGAGAACGGAATCCATGCCATGTACTTCGGCCACGACGGTTCCTCCTGGCAGACGACCGCCGACATCCTGACGGGATCGGAAACGAGCCCGGTTTTCGCTCCCCAGATCGCCGTGGACGACGCGGGGCTTCGTTCCGTGATCTACACGATTCCATCCGAGGGAACGTTCCGTTTCGTGTGTCACGACGGTTCGTGGTCCACCCCCACCACCATCGCCGACTACGATGACGCATCCTTTTCCGATCTCCGCGCCGCGCCCGACGGCACGGTCCATGGCTTGATCGTCGGCGGAGGGGCCCACGGGATGGGGGCCGGTGTGATTCGCTATCTCTACCGCCAGAACGGTG
>CAZDSO010000114.1:0-16761 GCA_964508045.1 uncultured Planctomycetia bacterium
AAGGCCCAGGATCTCCAGGGGCTGATCACCGACGACCGGATGTACACGCACGGATTCGCCACCCTCTTTCTGGCCGAGCTCTGGGGCATGACGCCGAGCCTCCACGGAAAGGAAACGGTCCGCCGGGCCCTGGCCGAGGCCGTCTCCTTCCTGGAGAGGATCCAGCTCCCGTCGGGAGGCTGGTACTACTACCCCAACACGAACAGCAACAATTCCGACATCTCGGTGACCATCTGCGAGATCATGGCGCTTCGGGCCGCGCGGAACGCCGGCATCAGCGTCGACGGGGAATGCATCCAGCGGGCGCGCGCCTGCGTGAAGAACGCCTTCTACCCCAACTCGGGAGGATTCGCCTACCGCGTCTTCGACGACGGATTGAAGAGCGGTGGGCACGCCTTCCCCCGGACGGCCGCCGGGGTCTGCATCCTCTACTACCTCGGCGACTACGAGGCGGAAGAGGTGCGTCTCGGCATCGACTACCTGCTCGCCCGGAAACCCGGACCCGGCCTCGAGTCGCGGGACCGGTACTACGAGTACTTCTACTTCTACGGCATGTACTATGCCACGCAGGCCATGTATCAGGCCGGGGGCCGGTACTGGGAGGCGTGGTTTCCAGCCGTTCGCCGGGACATCCTGTCCCGGCGGGACCCGCGCACCGGCATCTGGCGTCATCCCGGCGGTCACACCAGCAATCCGGTCTACGCGACGGCCATGGCGCTGATCACATTGCAGCTGCCCAACCGCCTCCTGCCCATCCTCCAACGCTGATCCCGGCCCGGATTGTACGGATGACGCGAGGGGCGGGGCCCCTGACGACCAGCTCGCCTGCTTCGCCGCGGGCGCCTGTCCGGGGCGAGGTCGTGTGCACGATTGTACAACCGGGTCGGATCTGTGTTTGTTCCAGAGGCATAGCCGACGCTGAAATCTCCAATCTCCAATCTCCAATCTGGAATCTGCAATCCCTCCATCCCCTCTGCGCTCTCTGTGTCGAAACGGTGCCCGCTGTGGTTGCGGCTTGGCTGCTTTAGGATGGGGGGGCGAAGGCACGCCCCTCGCCTCCGCTCGTCCCTCCCTTGCGTCGGGGCCATTCGCTATACTGGCATGGAACCGCATGAACCGCCTCCGGGGTCCCCGGGCATGTCGCCCGAGGCGATGCCGGAGCCAGCCGTCGAGACGGGAGAGAAGATGCGCATCGTATGGAGAATCGCGGGGCTCGCCCTCCTGCTGGCCCTGTGCGCTTCGGCGCAGGCGCGGGATGCGCAACGCACGCTGGACCAGGGCATCCGCCGCTTCCAGCGCGGACTGTACCGGAGCGCGTTGCGGAAGTTCGAGAAGGCCGCCGCGCTGTTCGAGAAGGAAGAAGAGGAGGGCGAGGCGGCTCTGGAGGCGGAAAAGCGCCTCTTCGAGTCGCAGTGGTGGGAACTCAGGACGCTCCGGGTGACGGGAGCGCTGGATGCGTGCATCGACAAGGTCGGCGCGATGCTCGAGACGCTCGAGGCGGGGGCCCCGGCGCGGAAGCTCCGGACGTTCCGCGCCGGAGTCCTCCTTCTCTCGGGCCGACCGGAAGAGGCGCTGAAGGACGTCGACGAGGTTCTCGAGGTGGAAGAGGACCATCTCCGGGCCCGGCTCGTCCGGGGGTACGCGCTCCAGTCCCTCGGGAAGAAGGAGGAGGCCTTCCAGGCCTTCGACTGGTTCGTGGAACACTGGGCCGCCCACGACGGCGCGGTGGACGCCGAACTCCTGGAGACGACGGCGCGGGCCGCGATCGAACTGGGGGTCCAGGACCAGGACCTCTACCTCGACGCCCAGCGGCTCCTGGAGCGGTGCGAGAACGAATTCCCGGAGAACCTGAGCGCCCGCGTGGCGCTGGCGCGCCTCTACATGGACCGCTACGCCAGGAACCAGGCGGCCGCGCCGTTGAAGAAGATCTTCAAGGAAAACCCCAACTACCCCCCGGCGCGGGCAACCATGGCGGCGTATTTCCTGGCGTCCTACAACAACAAGAAAGCGGAGGAGGAATGCGAGCGGGCGCTCGCCGTGAACCCCAACCTGGTGGAGGCGCTTCAAGCGAAGGCGCGCGTGAGGATCGCGGACCAGCTCTACGAGGAAGCGGAGGCGCCCCTGAAGAAGGCGCTCGCGGTGAACCCCCGCCGGGTGGACGTGATGAGCCTCCTGGCGGCCTGCCGGTTCATGCAGGGGGACGAGGAGGGGTTCGCGGCGTACGAGACGAAGGTCCTCTCCCTGCGGCCCGGGTACGGGGAATTCTACGTCGTGACGGGCCAGCTGGTCTCGGGAAGGCGCCGCCTGGAGGAAGCCGTCGCGTTCTTCCGGAAAGCGATCGAAGTCGATCCCCGGCTCTGGGCGGGCTACTTCGCGCTGGGCATCAACCTCTCCCGGCAGGGCAAGTACGAAAAGGCCAAGGCCTTTCTCGAAAAAGGGTTCGCCGGGGACCGGTACAACATCCAGGCGGCCAACCTCCTTACGCTCTTCGACGGGTACGAGCACTTCGTCCCCCACGAGACCGAACACTTCAAGATGCTCTTCCACCGCAGCGAGTTCACGGTGATGTCGAAATACTGCGGGCGGATTCTCGAGGAGGGCTGGCGGAAACTGACGAAAAAATACCGCTTCAAGCCCTCGACGCCGGTCCGCGTCGAGATGTTCACCCAGCACGACGACTTCGCCGTCCGGACGCTCGGCTTTCCGGGCCTGGGCGCGCTCGGGGCCTGCTTCGGACCGCTGATCACCCTGGATTCCCCCAACGCGCGCCCGCCGGGCGCATTCAACTGGGCCTGCACGACGTGGCACGAGTTCGCCCACGTGGTGACCGTGCAGCTCTCCAAGGGCCGGGTCCCCCGCTGGTTCACCGAGGGGCTTTCCGTGTACGAGGAGAGGAACGGGCGTACCTACTGGGTGAGAAACTACCACCGCATCCTCCTCGGAAGGCTCCAGGCAGGCGGCCTGACGCCGCTGACGCGCCTCAACGCCGAGTTCACGCGCGGCGACGTGCTCCTGGCCTACTTCCACGCCTCCTTCGTGGTGGAATTCATCATCGACACCTTCGGGTTCGACGCCATCCGCAAGATGCTCCTGGCCTACGGCGAAGACCTTGACGACGAAGGCGTGACGCAGAAGGTCTTCTCCCTCTCCCTGGAGGCGCTCGACGGGCAGTTCAAGGCGTGGCTTCGCGAACGCTTCGCCGACGTCCACGTCTCGGCCCTCTACACCGACAGGGAGCGAAAAAAACTCCTGCTGGAAGCGGAGAAGCATCCGCGGAACGCGGAGGTCCTGGCGCGCTACGCCCGGGCCTGCCTGCAGAATGGGAGGCTGGCCGACGCCGAGATCAACGCCGGCAAGGCCCGGCGCCTCGATCCGGACCTCGGCGAGGCCTCCTGCATCCTGGGCGAGATCCTCTACCTGAAGAAGCGTTTCGAGGCCTCGGAGACGTACTTCCACGAGGCGCTGTCCAAGGGCGTGCAGGATTACAACGCCTGGCTGCGCCTCGCCGACATGGCGCTGAGCCGGGGCGAGGAGGAGAAGGCGCTCCGTTTCTACGAGGATGCGCGGGAGGCGTATCCCCAGTACGTGGGGCCGGGAAACGCGTACCAGAAGCTGAGAGTGCTCTACGGAAAGCGGGGCCGGGAGGACGCGTCGCTGGAGGCGCTGGAGACGCTGGTCTCGATGCTCGAGCACAACCTCGTGCTGCGGCTGGAGCTGGCCGCGATCTACCGGCGACAGGGCGCCAAGGAGAAGGAGATCGAGATCCTCCGCCAGATCCACGAGATCTGGCCGTTCCGCCTGCCCAAGGAGAACTACCCGGGCGAGCCGGTGAACACGCACCTGAGGCTGGGTCGCCTGCTGGCGGACCAGGGCGACTGGGAGGAGGCCCGCTTCGAGGCGGAAACGGCGCTGGAGGAGGGTCTGATGGGCCGGCTTCCGCTCGAGAAACCGGACGAGATCGAGATCCGGGTGTTTTTGGCGGAGACGCAGGTGGAGACGGGAGAGGAGGAGGAGGCCCGGGCCCAGCTGGAGGAGGTGCTGGAATTCCTGGATCCGGGGAACGAGAAGGCCCGTTCCTTGCTGAAAAAGTTGGAATCCCGGCCGAAATAATGTTTGCAAAGGCGAAACGAGGACGTATGATATAAGAGAACATGTTCTCACCCCTTCTTTTTCGGAAAAAAGAAGATGATCCGGGAACAAGTGATCGAAGAGAGGGAGACCCATGGGCCTGGCCATTCGGTACTGCGATCTGTGCAGAGTCCGCATCTCACCCGGTGATCTGGAATCCGGGAAAGCACTGGAACACGGCAACAAGGCGTACTGCAAAGAATGCGCGGTGAAGGTTCGCGCGGCGCTCGAAAAGAAGGAAAAGAAGAAAAAGAAGACCTCGCCCCCCCGTTCGCCGAAGACCCGGAAACCCACGCGGAGGTCCGGCAATCCTCTCGTGGATTCCAACGCCTTCAACGTCTTCGACCCGCTTCCCAAGGACGCCGAACCCGCCCCCCGCGCCCAGGGCCCGGCGCGAAAGCCCGAGCGCAGGAAACCCACCGCCCTCAAGCGAAAACAGCCTTCCGACGCCCCGGCCCCGGCCAGGCGCCCCCCTTCGGCGAGGCTTCAGCAAGCGGCCGAGCGCAAGTCCAGTACACCCTGGATCATCGGCGGGGCCATCGGCGCCGGCCTCGTGGTCGTGGTCGTGCTGGCTGTCGTCTTTTCGGGGGGAGGATCGCCGGGGAAGGCGAAGGGAAGAAAGAACAAGACATCGAGCGCGGCCGGCGATACGGGAAGCGAGGCGGAAAACGCCTGGCGGGAAGCCTCGCGTTTCGAGAAGGAACACCCGGACGACTGGGAGGCTGTGCGCGCGCGCTGGGAGAAGGCCCTCGAAGTCTGCCGGGGCACGGCGTTCGAGGAGAGGATCCGCGCCCGGATCGAGGAAGGAGATGGGGAGGCGGGCCACGCGGGGAAGATCGCGCTCCAGACGTTCGCGGAGGAGATCGGGAAACACGTCGCCGTCCGCGATTTCGACGGGGCCATGGGTCTGGTGAAGGAACTCGACCTGGAGCCGACGCTCATGGACCGGGCCATGGAACTTCACGCGCGGGTGGGGCACCACAAGCGGATCTGGGAGGAGGCGCGCATCTTCCACGAGACCGATGATCTGACCGTGGAGAACAAGGCCGCCCGGCTCTCCCTGCTGGGGGAAGCGGGCCTGGGCCTCGGGAACGCGCCGCTCTCGGAGGATCTCGACGGGTGGCTCGAGAGGGGTTTCGCGTCCTGGTCGGTGTCGGGGGGCGAGCTGTTCGGGAAATGCGGCGAGGGTGAGGAGGGGGAAATCCAGTACGGGGAAAGCAGCTGGCGGGACTACGTTCTCGATTTCGATTTTCGGGTCCTCAAAGGGCGCGGCTTCAAGCTCCTCCTGCGCGTCGGGGAGGAGCGCAACGCCATCCTGCTCTATTCCTCGAAGGGCTGGAAAGCCGAGCAATGGTTCCACACCGAGTGCGTCGTGTGGGGGGAATTCGCCTTCGTCAAGATCTTCACGCACGTGAAGTCCATCTATTCCAAGGAGTTCAACGCCGCGAAGAATTCCCTCCAGGGCGGGTTCGGATTCCATCTGTCGGACGGCGCGCAGGTGCTGTTCCGGGACGTCTCGTTCCGGCGCCTGGACCGTCCGGGCCAGCCGTTCATCCCCCTCCCCGACCGCTGGTTCTACCTGTACCGTTCCGGGAAGAACATCACCGGGGCCTTGGCCGTGCCCGCCACGGCGGACAAGGGGACCTGGACGGTGAAGAGCGGGGTGCTGAAGGGCGAGACGACGGAGGGGGGCATGTTCATGCTGCTGGGCAGCCCGTCCTGGTCCCGCTTCGAGTTCGCCTTCGACATCCGGGAGCTCAAGAAGGGGATGATCCTGGAGGTCCGCCTTCCCGAAGGGCCGCGGGGTCTGGTCTCGGGCCGGTACCGGACGGCGGAGGTGGAGATTCCCGAAATCCTGGCGATGGGATCGGCGTGGCGGAAGGCCCTGCTCCGCGTCGGGGAGACAGAGGTCGTCCTGGAGATCGACGCGAAGCCCAGGGCCAAATCCGCCTTCGAGCCGATGGAATCGAACGAGCCCCTGAAGCCCATCCGTCTGGGATTCCGCGCGTCCTCCCATGCGGGGGGCCGGGTGGAGTTGAAGGGCCTTCGCGTGCGCGTGCACGAGCGCGGGGGCGGCTTCTAGCCGACGCTCTGGTATGTCGTTTTCTCGGAAACCTATTCCGGGGTTGCTGTTTGTGGGAGGCGTGTGTCCCGGGCCACGCGGGCTTTCGGCCCGGGACCACGGCGATGCCGCGGCCGGGGGTCGCCGGACCTCCGGTTTCACCGGAGGATTCGCCTCCCACAAAAAGGTACCCTTCTTCGTGTTTTCGTGTTGAAGGCGCTTTGGTTTCGGTTTTGCTGCATCAGGATTTGGACGATCCGGGAAGCCCTCGGTCTTGCAATCGGGATTCCAGGTTGTAGCTTCCATGGCATGGCGAAGACGCCCGAGAAGCTCGGTATCCTCGGCGGGACGTTCGATCCCGTGCACCTCGGCCATCTGATCATCGGCGAGGCGGCCCTGGAGCACGCGGGTCTCGATACGCTTCTCATGCTCCCCTCCTCCTCGCCTCCCCACAAGATGGGCCCCTGCCGGGAACCCGAGGCTTCCTTCGCGCACCGACTCGCCATGACGGAGGCGGCCGTCGCGGGCGACGGCCGCTTCGAGGTGTCCGACCTCGAAGGCAAGCGCGCCGGCCCTTCCTACACGGTGGACGTGCTCGAGCAGGTGCGCCGGGAGAAGGGCGCGGGCGTTTCCCTTTTCTTCCTCATCGGGGCGGACTGGATCCACCGGCTCTCGACGTGGAAGGAAATCGACGCCGTCTTCGAGAAGTGCACCTTCCTTCTCGCGCCTCGCCCGGGCTACGACCGCGGCCGGATCCGGGAAGAGGCGAAGGGCCTCCGTCCGGCCTGGGTGGACCAACTGGAAGCGGGATGGTTTCCGGCGCCGCGGATCGAGATCTCCTCCACCGACGTCCGCCACCGCCTGGATCGGGGCCTCTCCGTCCGCTACCGTGTGCCCCCGGCGGTGGAGGACCACATTCGCCGGCACGGCCTCTACGGGACGGGACGGCCCGATTGCACGCCTTCACCCTGAGAGGGGAGCGAAGTCCGGTGCTGCGTTGCTTTCTCGGGCCTGATGTACATGATCCCTTTCTGATCAACATGATTCTTGCTGGAAAGGAATGGCCCAAGTCCAGATCATGTAGATCAGAATGGAAATCATGTCGATCAGGTTCGAAAGACTTTCCGGTTCGGGTTGCAGGCTCGTTTGGGGGGCTAGCCGTCGGTCCAGGTCTCCGGCCGGCGGATCGTCTCCTCGAGCGTTTTCACGAGGCGGGCGAGGTCGGGATCGGCGCCGAGGTTCTCCTCCACCTTCCGGATGGCGTAGAGAACGGTGCCGTGGTCCCGCTTTCCGAAGTACTGGCCGATCTCGCTGAGCGAGTGGGAGGTGAGACGGCGGGCGAGAAACATGCAGACCTGGCGGGGAACGAGAAAGCACCGCTTCCGGCTCTTGGAGTGGAGCTCCGTCGAGGCGATCCCGAAGCGCGCGAGCACGGCGTCCTCCACGTCCCCCAGCGTGAAGATCTTCTCCGTTTTCGCCTCGAACATGCGAAGGGCCTTGGCCGCCTCCGGCACGGTGAGGGGCGTTTGCAGCAGCGTGGCCCGCGCCACCAGGCTCGTGAGGGCGCCCTCGAGGACGCGGACGTTGGACCGGATGTTGTGGGCGAGAAACACCAGCACCTCGTCGGGGATTTCGACCGGGGTCCGTCGGGCCTTGTCCCGGAGAATGTCGAGCCGCGTCCGCGTGGAGGGGGGATCGAGCCGTCCGAGAAGCCCGGCGATGAAGCGTCCGCGGAGTTCCTTTCTGAGTTTCGCGATGGCGTTGGGGTGGGAGTCGGACGCCATGACGATCTGCCGGTGCCGGTTGAAGGCGGCGTTGAACGTGTGAAGAAACTCCTCCTGCGTCGCCTCCTTGTTGGACAGGATGTGCACGTCGTCGATGACGAGGAAATCGACGTTCCGGAACCGTTCCCGGAACGCCGTGGCCTGCCGGTGCTTGAGCGACTCGATGAACCCGTTGACGAACCGCTCGCAGGAGAGATAGGAGACGGTCCGGGAGGGGTTTCGAGCCGCGAATTCGCGCGCGATCGCCTGGAGGATGTGGCTCTTGCCGAGTCCCGAGGAACCGTAGATGAACAAGGGGTTGTACAGCTCCCCCGGCTCCTCGATCACCGCCCAGGCCGCGCTCGTGGCCAGACGGTTGCAGGCGCCCACGACGAAGTTGTCGAACCGGAAGGCGGGATTGAGACCCAGCGACGCGAGCCGCGTGGATTCATCCGCGGGCGATGCGCTCTTCGCCGGCGCGGGAGGGGAAACCGCTTCTGCCTCCCCCTCCGCCGCGCGGTCCTCCTCCATCAGCGCCGGATCGACGGCGAAGCGGAGTTCCGGCCGGCGACCCTCCTCACGCTCGATGCAGGACTGGATGATCGGCGCGTAGTGCTGGCTCAGCCACTCCTTCACGAAGATGTTCGGCGCGTCGACCTGGACCACGTTCCCCTCGAGCCGGTTGAACGAGGCGTTCTTCAACCACAGATCGAAACGGCGCTCGCCCACCTCTTTCCTGAGCATCGCCAACACGGGATTCCACGTGTCGGACACGGTCTCATGCATGCGCACCTGACCCGGGAGAACAGGATGACGTTCCGACTCCATCGACACGTTCCGCGCGGTGCGTTCCTCTTCTCCCTAACCTCCCTTGCTTCCCGGGTCGCCCCGTCTCGTCGCCGGCCGGTCCGCCGGGGCGCCGAAGCGATTCCCGCGTGCGGGCGGATCGTATCACCATCGCAAGGGCTGTCAACCGGTGCGGATGAGAAAAAGATTTTCCCCGCATTGGCATGTCCCTAGACCCCAACGCCCCAACGAAAAAGCGCGCGGGACGATGCGAAAAAATATTTTTTTCGACCTGGACCGCCGCCGGGACGGAAGGCGAGCCCTCCGCGCCGTGATGGTTTCCGCGAAGGGGTGACGACCTTCTCGATCTTTCCTATAATGCAACCGAAAGGGGTTCGCCCCTTTCCGCACACCGGAAGCACCGGGACCCGGGGGCGTACAGGGCTCGACCGGGCAGGTGAAATCGGGGTGGCGCGCAGAGGTTGCCGGGTCGCCTCTCTAAACACCCGGCGAACGCACAAGTGCCGATACGCACTATGCCATGGCGGCTTAACAGGCCACCACGTCCGCCGGCCTTCGCCGCGGGGTCGGGCCGGGCGCCGTTTGCGGCTGGCCTTTCCGTTTTCGCCCGGAGGGCGGAAAGGCGAGATGCCTCCGGGCTGGCCCGACGGGAATCCCGTTCGCCGGAGTCCCCGAGGGCGAGATCAAAATAGGCGGACTACGCGCGTAGAGGCCTCGGTGGAACTGTCGCGGGACGCGGGTTCGATTCCCGCCGCCTCCACCATCTACACCAGAGCGAACTCGCTCTGAAGAACACAGGCCCAACCGGGAGACCGGGTGGGCCTCAAGCCTTTTCCCGCCCCCCGCGCGGGTTTGCGGCCTGGCTGCCTTGCGGATTCACAATCTTCCGCGCGCGGCGCGGACCTCGTCGACCAGGGCGCCCTCGATCTTCCCGACGCCGTCCAGGATCTCGTCGAACGTCTCCGGGGCGAGGCGGCCCTCGCCCCGGGCGCGGAAGAGGGCGCCGCGGGCGAACGCCGCGCCGCGCAGGGCCCGCTTGAGCTGCACGAGACTCCAGCCCACCTCGTCGTCCTCCTCGTCCAGGCCCAGGGCCTGGGCGAGGCCGCCTCCCACGTCCATCAGGGCGGATTCGACGTCGAGGAGGGAATCCGGACCTCGGACTCCGCTCGCTTTCCTGACATCGACGACGCGGAGGATGAGATCCCTCGCCTTCTTCTGGAGAGGATGCTCTTCTTCCCGACGGCCCTTTTCGAGGGGGGGCGGTTCGGGAAGATCTTCCCCGTCCCCCTCCGGCTCGGGCTCGAAGTCGAAGGGAGGGGGCGCGGGATCGTCGCCGTCGGAGGCGAAGGGATCCGGGAGACCGATCCCCTCGGCCTCGATCGCCCGGTCGAACGCCGCCCCCGGGTCCGCGCCCCCGGCAACCGCCTCCTCGATGCTCCGATGCATGCGCTCCTGCTTGCGCCGCTGCTCGGCGTAGATCGCGTCCCACTCGGCTTCCGTGCCCGGGTCGTCCGACCACGGCGATTCGTCGCCGGCGATCATCGCCGGAGGATGCTCCGAAGGCCCCCGCAGGGTCCTGTGCACTTTTTCCGCCAGCTGCGCGACCGAGTCGGCCAGGATGCCTGGATCCTCGCGGGAAGCGGGGTCCGGCGTCGCGTTCCGGAGCGCCCTCGCCAGGCCGTCGATCGCCTTCTCCACCGCGCCGCGCCTCCGCAAGAGTCCCTCGAGGTCGCGCGTCTCCCAGTATCCTCCTTCGTCGTCGACTTCCAGGTCGGGGACGTACCCCTCGCGGACCTCCGCGAGCGTTTCGATCAACGCGACGTGCGCCTTGGGGGAGGCGAACTGGGTCTTGACGGACACCCAGGGGGGCGCTTTCAGCTTCCCCGCCTCGGCGTCCTCGATCGAGGGAAGCGGCAGGAGCCATCCTTCCGGGGAGAAGAGGAGCGGAAAGGTCTCGGCGCCGGGGGCGATGTCCCACAAGACGCCGCGGACGGCGCGCCGGCGGTCCGCGTTCGAGGACGATCGCCAGATCCGCGCTTGTCCGCCGAGGTCGAGCGCGAGGTCCACCACGCGGTCCTCGAGCGGTTCGAGCTGCGAGAAGTCTTCCAGCCGTCCCCGGAATCGCACGACCACACCCATGGCGTCTTCCTCCATCCGACAAGGGCTCTGGACCCGGCCCCCGCCCGTCTGCGACGAGCAACCTACAGGGAATCCCGGGAGGAAATCAAGGGCGGATCGAATGGAGCCATTCGCCGTGTAAGGAAGTCGTGGTCTTCTCTTTTTTTCCGTAGCCCGCTTTCAGGTTTGCCTCGGCGTCCATCGGTGGCTCGAGTGTTCTTTGCGGCCCTGTGGCGGTGTCTGTAACCGGTGACCCGTAACCCGTGTGGCTGTGCTTTACCAAGAGCAGTAGCAACCCACAGCATAAGACGGGTTACCGGTTACAAGCAATCCATTGCTTGCCTGTACAACAGGGCGGGGTCCGGGGTTTTTCCATCGTCATGCACGCAGGATGCAATCCAACACCGTCAGACGTTCCTGGGGTCTGGGCGGCCGCAAGGGCCGCCCCTGCACGTTGCTGAAATCTCCAATCGAGAATCTACATTTCGCGGGATTCAGGGCGTCTGGACCGGCTGCCAGCGAAGGCCGAGGTTCAGGATGCGCTGGATGAGGCGTTCGTAGGCGAGATCCTTTTTCTCGGCGGACTCTGCGAAGTCCTCCCCGTAGGCGAGGTTGGGGTTGGGGTTCGCTTCCAGGAAGACGAGTTCCCCCCCCGAGCGGAGTCGAAAGTCCAGCCGGGCGTAGCCGCTGAGTCCGAGGATCCGGTAGATCCGCTTGCATTTCTGGCGGATCTCCCGGATCACGTCTTCGGGGAGATCCTCGGCTTCGCGCGTGTCCACGCCCCACTTCTTCTGGTACTTCACGTTCCATTTCGCGCGGGCGGTGGCGATCAGGGGCATCTGTTCGGGCTTGTTCTTGAAGAGGAATTCCCAGATGGGGAAGACCTCGAGCCTCTTGTTTCCCAGGACGCCCACGTAGAGTTCGCGGCCGTCGACGAACTCCTCCGCGATGGCGTCCGTGCCGCAGTGATCGTGGATGAAAGAGGTCCGCGAGGCCAGGTTCTCCTCGTCCCGGACCAGGGAGGCCTGGGAGATGCCCAGGGAGGCGTCTTCCACGGTCGACTTGACGAGGAGGGGAAACCGGAGGCGGCGCGTCCGCTTGAGCCGTTGCCCCCGGCGGAAGACGGAGAATTCCGGGACGGGAATCCGGTGATAGGCCAGCAGTTTCTTGGAGAGGGCCTTGTCCCGGGCGATGATGAGTCCCCGGGGGTTGCACCCGGTGTAGGGAACGCCGAGGAGTTCGAGGTAGCTCACGACGTTCTGGTCGTACAGGGCGACGCCCCGGAATTCCTCGAGGAGGTTGAAGCCGATATGGGGTTTCCAGTCCTCCACGGCGTCCTGGATGATGCCGAGATCGTTGTGGACGGACAGGAGTCTCGTCTCGTGTCCCAGTTCCTCCAGCGTGGTGACGACGTCGTATTCCGTCTTCCACGGCGCGACCTGGAGCTCGTCGTCGCTCAGGCCCTCGATGCTCGTGGGCGGTTCGAGCCCCGTGCGGATCAGGACCAACACGCGCAGGTGTTTCACATTTCGACCCATCGGCGATTCCTGTACAGCGAATTCATGGCGTGCTTGGTCAAGAGGACCGCCAGGTTCGTCTTGATCTCGCTCTCGGGCCCCCGGGCCTGGAGGTCCAGCTCCCGGCAGCGCCCGATGATGTCCTTGAGGACGTGCTCGAGCAGGTAGCGGTCGTTTCCGGTCCAGGGGGCGACCCTTTTCAGGACGTCGGTGCGCAGGCGCCGGACCATGGAGGCCGCGGACCGGCTTTTGCGCGTCTTGCGGCCCGGGAAGAGCTTCTTCAGATCCTGGTCGTAGTAGTTCGGATACTCCCCCTCCTCCCCGGCCCGTTTCTGCTGGTAGTGCTCCCAGAGCTTCTTCTTCAGGGTGGGAAGGGAGTCGACGCGCTGGCGATGCCGGACCCGGGGTTTCTTTCCGGCGATCCCGGCCATGAGCTCGTCGACGTACTCCAGTTTCTTCAACGCCGGCCAGCCGCGGTACCGCTTCCGCCATCCCGATCGCGGCTGCAGCCACACGGCGAAGGTCTCGGCGAAATCCTCGTCCGGGTGGCTCTGCGCGTACCAGTACTCGAGGTGCTGGACGTGGCGCTTGCTGAAGGGGTTGGGCCGGTAGAACCGCGGGTACCGGTACGAGGAGCGTCCGAAGAGTTGCTGCCAGCGACGCCGCGTGTGCAAAAGGAACGCGTGGTCCACCACGTGACCCATCTCGTGGCGCAGGAGCATCATGCACCAGCGCTCCGTCCCCCCTTCCACCTCGCCCATCATGCTTCTCTCCAGGCGCATCAGCCGCGGATGGGCGAGGTAGAACGGAATCGCCGTGCCGGTGACCCCCTCCGGCGTGAACCAGTCGTCGGAGAGCCAGAAGTCGGGCGTCAGAAGGATGTCGCGGTTCCCGAGCTCCTCCAGGACGCGCGCGATGCGCGCCTCCAGGATCGACCCTTCGATCTTCACGCCGAGGTCGCACATCTTCAGATCCAGGATCTGCTCGTTCGACGCGCTCGCCCACGCGGGTGGCTTGCGGCGCGGTCGTCTCGCGGCTTTTTTCTTTCTCGGGGCCATGGACTTGCAAAAACAAGGCGGTGGATCGACCCGGAAGGAGAATCCTACCGAAGTCGATCCGGGCGGGCAAGGCGCGGGGTTCCCCTCCCATGCCCTTGACCGCGCCGCCCGGGCGCTCCTATGCTTGCCTCGATGAGCGACGAACGACCCATCGCCGTCTTCGACTCGGGCGCCGGCGGACTCACCGTCGCTTCCGAAATCATGCGGCGCCTTCCCGGGGAGGAGATCCTCTACTTCGGGGATACGGCCCGCGTCCCCTACGGGTCGCGGTCCCTCGAGGTCATCACCCGTTACGCCACGGAAGGGGTCTCCTTCCTGCTGGAGGCCGATCCGAAGGCCCTCGTCGTGGCCTGCAACACGGTGTCCGCCGTCGCGCTGCCCGCCGTCGTCGCGAAAAGCCCCGTCCCCGTGGTGGATGTGGTGAGCCCCGGCGCCCGTGCGGCCGTGGGGTTCTCCCGCGCGAAACGGGTGGGGGTGATCGCGACCGAAGCCACGGTCCGGTCCGGCCGCTACGGGGAGTGCATCCGCGCCCTGGATCCCGATGCCTGCGTGTTCGAGGCGGCCGCCCCCCTGCTGGTTCCCATCGTGGAGGAAGGCTGGCCCCTGGACTCCCCCGTGGTGAGTGGCGCCGTCGGCGCCTACCTCGAGGACCTCCTCCGCCACAACGTCGACGTGATCGTGCTCGGCTGCACGCACTACCCGCTGTTGAAGCCCGCCTTTCGCGAGGCGGCGGGTGACGACCTCTTCATCGTGGACTCCGCCGAGGAGACGGCGGGGGCGCTCGCCGACCTGCTCCGTTCGGACGGGAAGGTCCGGGTGGCCCGGGGCGTGCCGCATCACCGGTTTCTCGTCAGCGACGACCCGGCGCGGTTCCGGAAGCTGGGGTCCCGCTTCTTGATGCATCATCGCATGGACGTGTTGCTCGCCTCGCCGTCGCCGCTTTCCTGAACCGCGCGAAAGCCTCGCGGCGGGCGCGGGTTGCAAGACGGGTCCCTCTCCCCTATACTTCTGCTTCCCTGACATCCCCGGAGAGACAATGCCCGATCGTTTGCACCTTTCCTGGACAAGTTGGATCCTCCTGCTTCTCGTTGCGGCCGGTTGCGGCACGTCCGTGGAGGAATCCATCAAGCAGCTCGCGTCCGACGACCCCGAGGAGCGGATGGACGCCGCCGTCGCGCTGGGCGAGGAAGGCGCCGTCGAAGCCATCGACGTTCTGGACGAGAGACTGGCGAAGGACGAGAGCCCGCTGGTGCGCTCCGTCTGCGCCCGCGCGCTCTCGCGATTGGACCGGCCCGCCTGCATCCCTTTTCTGGTCCGCGCGCTGGAGGATCGTTCCCCCGATGTCCGCCGGGAAGCGGTCACGGGGCTGGGCTTTCTCGGGGCGCGCAAGGCGGTGGCGGATCTCCTTCCCTTGCTGGAGAAGGACCGCGCTCCGGAGGTCCGGCGGGAATGCGCCCGCGTGCTGGGCGTGCTGGGCTCGGCCGAGGCCGTTCCCGTCCTGATCGACGCTCTCGAAGACCGCGACGATTCGGTCCGGCTGCACGCCGAAGTGAGCCTCCGCCGCTTGACCTGCCGGGATCTCGGCGACGACCCGCGGATCTGGCGGGACTGGCTGAAGGATTTTCGCGATCGAATGGAGTGAGGGGGGGCGCTTCGGCCGGGACCATCCGCCCCCTCCTGCGTCCGACATGCAGATTCTTTTCCATCCCGAACCGATGGCCTACGACGGCACGGCCATCCGATCCCACTGGGCGCGAAAGCGGTTCGGTCTGGCCGGGGATGCGGCCGTGGCCTTTCTCGGCGCCTGCGGGGTGGCGCCCGGGGAGGTGGTGGACATGGAGGAGGTGATCTCGGGGGCGGCGATCCGGGGGGAGAGGATGGCGCATTTCGTCGTCGAGCATTTCGGTCCCGGACTGGAGGGCGCGGTCCTTCGCCTGTATCTGCTGGCCGCGCGGGCCTTCGTCCGCCTGGCTCCCCACGCGGGGCCGTCGTTGATCCTGCGGGGAAGCGACCTCTACCTGGGAGAGGGGAAGCTCTCGGTGGGCGTGGCGACCGTCACGCCGGTTTCCGCGAAGGTCCATTTCGGCGTGAACGTGACGACGGCCGGCGTTCCCGTGAAGGCGGCCGGTCTCGAGGATCTGGGTGTGGACGCCCGCGCGTTCGCCGAGGGGCTGCTCGGCGACTACGCGGCGGCGATGGCCGGCGTCGAGGCGGACCGCTGCAAGGTGAGGGGGGCGGACTGACGGAGGGGGGGGCGAGACGCGTGGGCGGCGCCCGCGAGGGTGGAATCCGTCGCCCGTCTTGAACGGTTGAATAGGAGATTTGCCATGAGTTTGCTGGCCGTCGGATCCATCGCATTCGACAACGTGAAGACGCCCGCCGGCGAGGTGAAAGACGTCCTCGGCGGTTCGGGGGTGTATTTCTCCTGCGCGGCGAGTTTTTTCGGCCCGGTCCGCCTGGTGGGGGTGGTGGGGGAGGACTTCCCCGACGAGCACCTCGAGTTTCTGGTCTCCCGGGGCGTGGACACGGCCGGGATCACGCGGTGCAAGGGAAGGACCTTCCGGTGGTGCGGTTCCTACGAGGGCGCCATGAACGAGGCGACCACCCTGGAGGTGGACCTGAACGTGTTCGGGGACTTCGAGCCCGAGATCCCTCCGAGCTACCGGGATTCCTTGTTCCTGTTCCTGGCGAACGGGGCGCCGAGGACGCAGCTGTGCGTCTTGGACCAGCTGCCCCAGGCCCGTTTTACGGTGGCGGACACGATGAACCTCTGGATCGAGAACGAGAGGGAGGACCTGAGGAAGGTGATCGAGCGCGTGGATCTCCTCTTCATCAACGAAGGGGAGGTGCGCATGCTGACGGGGAAGTCCAGCCTGGTGGAAGCGGGGCGGGAGGCCGTGGCGATGGGGGCGAAGGGGGTGGTGGTGAAGAAGGGGGAACACGGGGCCTTGCTGGTGATGAAGGAGGAATGCTTCGCCCTCCCGGCGTTTCCCGTGGATCGGCTGGTGGACCCCACGGGGGCGGGGGATTCGTTCGCGGGGGGGTTCATGGGCTACGTCTCCTCGGCCGGCGATCTGGAGCCCGAGACGATCAAGCGGGGACTGGCGCACGCCACCGTGGCGGCCTCCTTCAACGTGGAGAACTTCAGTCTCCGGCGATTTTCCGAGATCGACCGATCGGACATCGACAAGCGATACCAGCGCTACGCCGCCATGCTTCGTCTAGACTGAGAGGCTGTGAAAAAAATCCAGGTGGTTCTAGCCCGGATTATTCATGAAGACGTAGCGAGGTTGCCGCAAGTGCCTGAG
>CAZDSO010000115.1:0-16719 GCA_964508045.1 uncultured Planctomycetia bacterium
TGGGAAAAGGAGATGATCTTTCTCGCTGGCGTGATGATCCTCTTCCCCTGCTCGTCCCGCCGGACGCCCGCCTTCTCCTCGGCGATATTGAGGGAGAGGAACTGATCGAGCTCGATCCGGTTTCCGCCGAGCAGGGATTCGCTCATCACCTGCAAGAGGCCCGAGAGGAATCCCCGGGCCTCGTCGGGGGAGAGCTGCATGTTTTCGGCGACGGCGCCGGCGGATTCGTCGGAGGGCACGGTCCAGGGCGTGTCCTCGGCCTGGGATTCTCCGTTCTGGATCTGGATGTCGGCGAAGGACTCGAGGCGTAACCCGATGCCGTCCTTGAGCTTTCCCTTCATCATTTCCAGGGCGGCGTCCACGCCGCGTGAAGCGCGATCGGCGTCGATGGAGCTCCGCGTCGAGAGCTCCTCCGCGATCTCCTTCTTGGAAACGACCTTCATAAGCACTCCGGAAGCAATGCGTTCACTTCCCCTCCTTCCCCAGGGCCTGCGCGGTCTTGCGCAACTCCTCCAGCGTGATGATCCCCTTTTCCACCAGCAGCGGGATCAGCGCCTTCTCCATCCCGGGCTCGATCGTTTCGGCGACGTCCTTTTCCGCAGCCGGTTTCGGCGTTTCCGGGGCCGTTCCTGGGGGCGGCTTTTCGTCCTCCTCGTAGAAAAGCTCGCTGAGCGCCCTTCCCACCTGGGCCCGGGACGCCATCGTGATCTCCACCCGGCAGCCCGCAAGGAACTGGATCTCGTCGATGGCCTCGAAATCCGTGGGGTCCGACATGGCCAGCGTCAGGACCCCGTCCTTGAAGTGCACGGGCACGACCTGGTGGTTCTTCAGGACCTCCCGGGGGATCTTGGTCGCAAGCGCCTTCGGGATCACGATGCTGGAAAGATCCGTCAGAGGCAGATTCTCCTGCTTCGCCAGGAATTTCGTGAGCTCCTCGTCGGAGACGAACCCGAGCTTCACGATGATCGTTCCCAGCTTGCCGCCGAGGATCTTCTGCATGTCGATCGCCTTTTTCAGCTGGTCGTCCGTGATCAGCTTGGCGCCGACGAGCATTTGCCCTAACTTCCCTTTTCGCATCTCCTTACTCCCAAACTCGCGTGATCCTATCACCGCGCCTTCCGGGTGTCAAGCGCCCGCTGGCCCGAAAGCGTCTTCCTCCCCTTCCAGGACGCGCTTGAGATCCTGACCCATGCGGTCCAGCTCCGTTGCATCGAGGCCCGGGTCCTTGACCCGGAACGTCTTTCCCGACTTCGGCTTGCCCAGGATCATGTACCGGTCCTCGCCTTCGCTGCGGACCTCCCGGTACTTCAGAACGCGTTTCTGGACCAGGATGATGCCCAGCAGGAACGTCATCGCTTCCTTGGCGGGATCGTCCTCCTCCAACAGCTGCTTGAAGAGGGTTTCCACCACGTGGAGGTTCACCGCCCGGGGTTTGGGCTTCTCTTCCTCTTCGGGTACCTTCGTCGACCAGTGGGAATAGAGGTCCTCCTTCCGGACGTTCTCCCAGCAGGCGAGGCACCAGTTCCGCCTCTCGAACTCGACGCCGGTGAAGACGAGCGCCGACATCATCTCCTCGCCCGCGCCGATCGTCCTGCCGCAACCCTGGCAGACGTCCCCGGGCCTCTCGAGGTTCCACTTCTCTTCCACAAGACCCTCCGGTCGATGTCCGGCGCCCCCTGGCGGGGGTCCGGCCTTCCGTCATTTCACGATCCGTTCGCGCCACCAGGCCGGATCGGCGCCCCCCGGCAACCCCGTGAGGAGGCGGAGCGCCCTCAAGATCTCCCTCTGGACGTCTTCCGCCCTTTCCCCGCGCGTCCTCTCGAGCGCGTCGACCAGCGCAACGACGCCACCGGCGGCTTCCAGCGTCACCAGCGCCTTGGCGCCGAACTTCACGACGGAAAGGTCCTCCGAGCCGAGAGCCCGGATCGCGGCCTTCTCGGCGGCGGGGCCGCCGATGCGGGCCATCGCGTCGATCATCACGCAGCGTACGAGCGGATCCGCTTCCGTCCGTTCGGCGTCCGCCAGCGCTTCCAGGGCCCCGGGATCGCCCATGCGTCCCAACGTCTTCGCGGCGTAGTACCGGCCGGCCCGCGTCGTCGGTTCCTCGAAAAGGCCGAGAAGGGCCGGCCTCGCGACGGCGCCGCTGCGTGCGAGGACGTCCGTGATGCGCTCCTTGACGGAGGCCTTGACGCCGGCCGTCCTCAGCGCCAGCACGAGATGGCGAACCGCACCGGCGCCGAGCGCGAGAAGCTCTTCCTGGACGAAGAGCAGGCGGTCCGCATCCTGGGTCGTGAGTTTCATGATCAGGCGGACGGACGCGGCGTCCACGCCCTCCGGGCCCAGGGCCTGAAGCGCCTTTCTCGCCGCCTGCCACGCCCGGGGGTCCTCTTCCTCGAAGCGTCCCGCGATCTCGATGATGCGTCCGATCCGGACGAGTTCGGCTCTCGCCTCGGTCCCGTCGCCCTCGACGGCCCGGGGCAGGAGCTCGAGGATCCGGTCGTAGACGAATCCCCGTTGCCGTTTCTCCATGAGGAGGAGAGACGCCCGCCCCTGTTGCCAGGCGGAGGGCTCCCTCGCGTCGAACCGCGCGAGGGCGTCGGGGAGAAGGGCGGCCCGTTGCTTCCGGATCCGGCGATTTTCCTCCATCCGGAGCTCCCAAACGCGGCGCCGCCTTTCGTTCTTCTCCCATACGCCCGGTGCGGGTTCCTCCGTGGAAGCGCAGGCGCACAGAAGCGCCGCAAGGAGAGGGAGCCTCCTGCCGAGATGGATCGTGGCCGCCATGAATACCTTTTCGTTTCCGTCTCCGGGCCTCACGCCGGTTGCTCCGACGCCTCCTCCTCGTCTTCGGCCGACCATCGCTTCCACAGGCGCCGGATCCCCATGTCGATGCCCGTGACGATCAAAAAGACCAGGAAAAGCCCACCGAACTTCAGCAGGAAATGGATCCCGGTCTGGAAAATGAAATGATCGAGAGCCAGGAGGATCAAGACCACGAACGCCCCGTCGATTTCCGGCGCGAGGCCGGGATTCCATTCCTTGACCTCCCGGAGCGTGAAATGGGCGAGCACCAGAACCAGCAAGACGAGCAGTCCGAAAAAAAGGAAGCCGACCTGGAGAGACGCCTGGAGGAGCGCCGAGAAGAGAAGCACCCCCGCCAGCAGGTAGAGGAAGATGCGGATCGCCCCCAGCGCGACATTCTCGAAGGATTCGTTCCGCGTCCCGCTGCACACCAGCGAGATGACGGCCGCGAGCGGAATGAAATGGACGATCGGCTCCATGCTCATCGCTTCCACCAGGGCTTCCGGAAGACTTCTTCCTTTCCCTCCGCGAACAACCTCGTCTTCCGCGCATGCTTCCCGATGACCTTGCGCAGCTCGGCCCGGTCCTTCTCGGAACATGACCCGCCCAGGACGATCAACGCGCCCGTCGAGGTCTTGAAAACCCCCCCCTGGATGGAGGGAGGGAACTCGACCCGGTCACCGGGACCGGCCGACGTGAAGGAAAGCTTCTTGAGAACCTGCACGGCCACATTCATGGACGGAAACGTCGCCATAACCCCCGACGCGGCGGGGGATCGCTTCAGGGCCTCGTAGGACTCCCGCGGGCCGACCCCCTCCTCCTCCGGCACGTTGATAAGAAGCCGGACGGGAACCGGGAACGCGGCGTCCATGATCACGAGAACGTTCATCAGGCCCGCCACCGTCGTGTAGAGGGTCCCCGCCTCCAGGCCCGCGCCCAGCCGGACCGAACGCCAGTCGGGCGAAAGCAGGACGGCGACGACCGCCGGAAGCCCCGCGAAAGCCTGCCCGAGAAACCAGTACGGCTGGTGCTGGTAGGAGACGGCGCGGAACCCGGACAGGAACAGGCCGGCCAGGAAGGTCCCCACGATCAGGACGAAGAAAAAGAGGGCCTTGCCGAACCTCCCCCCGTAGAGATGACCCCCGCCCGGAAGGATGAGCCCCAGGACCGCCGCCATCAGGGGATCATTCGCATGCCGTTCCATCGCCTTCATACGCCTTCTTGATCCAAACGTTCCCGAAGGGGGGCACGGGTTCTCTGCCCGATCCCGGGGGGGAATGGGAATTCTCTCAACTCCCATGCCGCTTTGCAAGGCGGGGCAAGGAGAGCCATTCGCGCTGTCGGCAAGTCGTGGGCCTTCCGTACCGACCTGAAACGAAGGAACCCGGCGAATTTTTTCACAGGCTCTGGAGTGCTGCGCTCAAGTGGACCGCCGGCTTCCAGCCGGCAGCACTGCAGGTCGGATCGCGGACATCCTGTCCGCTGCAACTCGGCCCGCATGGCGCCCGGTGAAACGCACCGCCGAACGTTTCCGGTGCAAAAGGGAAACCGTTTTTGCATCATGAGAAGGTACTACGGTCGCGGATTTCGAGGCTCTCCCCGTGGGTCGGATCGTGCACATCACGGGAACGGACACCGGCGTGGGCAAGACCGCCGTCGCCTGCGCGCTCGCTCGCCTTCTCGTCGGCCGGGGCGCCTCGCCCGGCGTGTGCAAGCCTTTTTCGAGCGGGGACGCGACGGACCGCATGCCCGCCGACGCCCGCCTTCTCGCCGAGGCGGCGGGATCGGCCGATCCCGAACAGACGGTTTCTCCCGTCCGGTTTCGCACGCCCGCCTCGCCCTGGGCCGCGGCCCGCGAGGAAGGACGTGATTCCGGCCTCGATCGCGCACGCCGCGCCGTCCTGGATCTGGACGCCACCCACGACATCCTCCTCGTGGAAGGGATCGGCGGCGTGGGCGTGCCTTTGTCCGAAGGACTCACCTACGTCGATTTCATGGCGACGCTGGGGGGGGCCGTCCTCGTCGTGGCCCGGGCGGGCCTGGGCACGCTCAACCACACACTGCTCACCGTCGAGGCCTTGCGGGCGAGGCGGATGGAGGTGGCCGGCGTCGTCCTCAACCGCACGGGCCCCGGGAGCGACGTTTCCGAGACGTTGAACCCGCTTGCGATCGAGACCTTCGGGGGCGTCCCCGTGCTCGCCGACCTTCCCTTTCGCCCGGAGGGGCCCCGCGATCTGACCCTTCCCGAGGGGATCCCCGAGGCGGTGGCATGCGGCTTGGGCCGTGCGTAGCCTTCGTGGCCCGGGACACACGCCTCCCCCAAGAGGCGAACCTGAACACAAGGACACGAAGACGCGGGCTCTAGGCCCCGTCTTCGTGGCCCCCGCCCCGCTGCATCCGTTCGATCACGCCGCGGACGGCGCCGGGAAGGCGCATGGGCCTTCCGTCCGGCCCGAGGAAAACGTGAAGCGTGTAGCCGTCGCAGACCTTGCGCTCCTCCCCCGTGACGCGGACCTCGTATTCGAACCGCACCTGGGTCTTTCCTTCCGGCTTGATGGAGGTTCTCACGGCGATCTCGTCGTCATAGGTGACGCGTCCGAGAAACCGCGCCCTCGCCTCCGTGACGGCCAGGACATGCCCTTCCTTCTCGATGTCCGCGTACCGGATGCCGCGCTTTCGCATCAGCTCGGTCCGGCCCACCTCGAAATAGACGAGGTGGTTCGCATGGTAGACCACGCCCATGCGGTCGGTCTCCTGGTAGCGGACGCGGAAGCGGACCTCGTCGTGCGCGTCTTTCATGGTCTCCTCGGAACGCGACGGGAAAGAAATGATTCTACGCCTTGCGGTTCTGGATGCAAAATCTCCCGGGATTTTGCATGATGGTGGCGACGGGACCGCGCAGGCCGACGAAGGATTTCGTGATGTCCAGCGAACGCGCCAACCGGGTCTTTCTCATTCTCCTCGCCCTGTTTTCCGGGGCGTGCGTCATGACGGTGGAGATGGCCGGCCAGCGTTCCCTGACGCCGCATTTCGGCTCGTCCACGTACGTGTGGACGAACGTCATCGGCGTGATCCTGGCGGCTCTATCGGTGGGGTACATGGTGGGCGGGCGCCTTGCCGACCGCAAGCCCGAGGCCCTCGTCCTCTTTTCCGTGGTCACGGCGGCGGGGGTCGTCTCGCTCCTCATCCCGTTCGTCGTCCACCCCCTGGGCAACGCGATGATTCCCGAGGGGGTCCGGCAGGCTTCGGCGTTCCGGATCGTCTACCTGGGTTCCTTCCTCATCACGCTGCTGCTCTTCGCCCCCCCCGTCTTCCTGCTGGGCATGGTTTCGCCCTTCATCGTCCGGCTCCTGACCCGCGACAAGGAGGAGGTCGGCCGGTCCAGCGGGGTGGTCTACGCCTGCTCGACGGTGGGGAGCATCCTCGGGACCTTCCTTCCCACGCTGGTCCTGATCCCGTGGATCGGAACGTCCCGGACCATGTTGCTGGCGGCCGGGGTCCTGTGCATCTTCGGGGGGGCGGGATTCCTCGTCCGGCTCGCCGGCCGCAAGCGTTCCGCGGCCGCCCTGCTCTTCGTGCCCCTCGCGGCCGGGCCGGTGACGCCCCTGCCCTCCCCCCGCGGGGGCGAGGAAACGCTGGCGGAAACGGAGTCGAGGTTCCAGTACGTGCGCGTCTACACGCGGGAGGAAGCGCGCGTTCTGTCCCTGAACGAGGGGCTCCAGACGTATCATTCCCTCATGGTTCCCGGGCGCGCTCTCACCGGCGGCACGCATTTCGACTTTTTCAACCTCCTCCCGCTCTATTTCGATCCCGGACGCGGAGAACGCCTGCGCGTGTTCATCGGAGGCCTCGCGGCCGGCATCATGAGCCGGCAGATCCACCATTTCTTCGGACGGGCCTTCCGCCTCGAAGTGGACGGCGCCGAGATCGACGAGGCGGTCCTCGAGATGGGCCGGCGCTATTTCGAGCTGGACGGCCCCGCGAACCGCAACCTCGAGGCCCGGGCCGCCGACGCGAGGGTCTTCCTGGCGCGCACCCGGGGGCCTTATGACCTCGTGATCCTCGACGCCTACGCGAACCAGATGTACATCCCCTTCCAGCTGACCACACGCGAGTTCTTCGAGCTGGCCCGCTCGCGCCTGGCGCCCGGCGGCGTGCTGGGGATCAATGCCGCCGATTTCGGACCCGACGCGACGCTGCTTTCCGCCGTGCGCAACACGCTCGCCGAGGTCTTCGGCCGCGTGGAGCAGGTCGAGATCCCGGCGGGGATGAACTACCTTCTCATCGCACGGCGCGGGGAACCCGTCCCCGCGGACGTCCTGAAACGCCGCATGGACCGGGCCGCGTTCCTGTCGCGGCCGGAAGCCCGGATCCTGAAACCCCTTCTGGTCCATGCCGCCGAAGCGAGGGAGATCCACTATCCCGTGCCGGGCGGGATCGTGCTCACCGACGACCGCGCGCCCGTCGAGGCGCTGATGGACGCCTCGTTCCGGCAGGCGCGCGAGGAGATGATCGCTTCCCTCGGGGAAGCGGAATCCGGCGACTAGCTCGCCTGGACCCATGCTGCGGGCGTAGAAACGTGCGGATCTCCAATGACATGATCGCGTGGTTCTGCCTGGCGGCCTTCCTGTGGTGCGCCCCCGCCCTCGCCCAGGATGGACCCCTTTCGGAAGCGAAGGATCGGCTCGGGAAAGGCGATTGCAAGGCCGCCTCCGCGGCCGCGCGGAAGGCCGTGAACGAGAATCCCGGAAACCCCGAAGCGCACCATGTCCTGGGGAAGGCGCTCGCCGGCCTCGGCCGGTGGGCGGAAGCGGCGAACGCCTTTCGCGAGGCCGTCGTCAAGCGCCCGCCCGGCGCCGGGCCGGCAGAGGATCCCACCGACGATCTGTGCGCGGCCCTGCTGCACGGGGCCGAGGAGGCATTCGAATCCGGCCGGTACGAGGACGCCCTCGATTCCCTCAACGACGCGCTCGTCTGGAACGTGGATTTCCTTCCGGCCATGCTCTTGAGAGCGTCCATCCTCGCGGAGATGGGCCGGACCGAGGAGGCGGAGGAGGAATTCGGCAACGCCCTCGAGAAGCAACCCTCCCATCCGGAAGCCCTCTACCAGGCCGCGCGCTTCTTCCTGCGCGCCGGACGCACCGCGGACGCCCGGCCGCTTCTGGACGATCTCATGGACGTCCCCGTAGACGCCTCCACCCGCAATACGGTCTTCTGGGCCCATCTCACCGCGGGCCGGATCATCGAGGAAGAGGGAGACAAGGCCCGGGCCCGGCGCCGATACCGGGAGGCCTTGGCGCTGCGCCCCGGCGACGAGGCGGCGAAGGCGCGGTTCGAGGCGCTGGAAAGCGAGCGGCGGGAGGCCGAGCGCGTCCTGCGCGCCGAACGAAGGCTCCTCCTCGTCTCCATCGGCGTCCTGCTGGTCTGGGCGGCGGCCGTCTCGGTCGTGTTCCGGCGCCTGGGCAAGACGGCCTAGTACAGTGCCACACCGAAACTGATCGGTTCAATGGATACGTTTTGGAGGGCGAGGGCCCTCCCGAGCCACGAGTTTCTGGCTCGCCGGGAGGCTCGCCCTCCAATCCGAACCGATAAGGATGAGGTGTGGTGCACCACTAGTCGTCCTTTTTGCGTTTCCCCTGCTTCAGAAGCTGCTTCAGAAGTTCCTTGAGCTCCTTCATCTCTCGCTTGATCTCGGCGATCTCCTGGCGCAGGCGGGCGGTTTCACGCGCGAAATCGAGCGCCTTCTCCCTCCCGCCTTCGCGGGGTCGTTCCCCCTCCCGGAGGTCGCGAAGGCGTTCCCGGATGGCCTCGGCCCGCTCGCGGTCGCCTTCCCGCTGGGCCCGCCTCATAGCCTCCCTCAGCCGGGCGATCTCCCGCCGGCCCTCCTCCCCCTGTTTTCCGTGCCAGCGTCCGCCCCGCTCCTCCCTCGGCCCCATGGTCCTTTCCATGACCTCGGCCTTTCGCCGCAGCATCCTCGCCTCGCGGATCCGGCCCTCGGCTTCCAGGGCCTCGGCCTCACGGAGCATGCGTTCGATCTCCTTCTCGCGGCCCCGGGGACCCCGCGCCTTAGGACCCTCGAGCGCCTCCTTGCGGGCCATCCCCAGAAGCTGCTTCACCTTCTTCATCCGTTCCAGGACCCATCCGATGCGCTTCGCCTCCTCCACGTCGCCGGCCTGAAGCGCCTCCTTCCTTCCCTTCTCGATGTTCTTCATCCCCTCCTCGACCTGCCGGAGCGCCCGCTCCATCGTCTCGGGGCTCCTCACCCGCTTCAGCATGCGGGCGAATTCCTCCATCTCCCCGACCGCTCCCAGGAGGCCCTCCGCCGTTTTTTTCTCGCCCCGCTCCTCGTACTCCCGGCTCCACGCCTTGAACCGATCACGGAGCTCCTCGAGGATTCCCGAGGCCTTTCCCACGAAGGGAGACGCCTCGCCTTCGGTCTCGCGGGCCAGAAGACCGTGGACCCGCTCCATCCTCTCCAGCACCCAGCGAATGAGCTCCGCTCGCTCCATCTGGCCCGTTTCCTCGGCCTCCTCCAGCTGCCCGTGCAACTTCCCGGTGGCTTTCTCGAGCTCCGGCAGGACGCGTTCCGCGATCTCGAAGGGACGACTGCGCCGGATCGCTTCCCCGAACGCCCTGACGCGTCCGAGACTCTCCTCGATGTCGCGGGCGGCCTCTTCGTTGCCCGCCTGGCGAAACGTGCGCATCAGATCCGAGAAACGTCGCGCCACCTCCTCGATCATGGCCAGGGCCTCATTCCGGCCCGGTGAAGGCCCACGCTCCCGGCGGCCCCGCCCGGCCATCAAGGACCGGATCCGTTTGAACTGCCCGGCGATCCAGGCGTTGCACTCCGCTTCCCACGCCTTTCCCTTTTCCTTCAACAGGGGGATGTCGCGGGAGGCTTTCTCCAGCAACCCGTCGATCTCGCCCGACAGCGCCTCCATGGCTTCCGGTGTCCGGCACCGCTCGATCTTCTCCCAGAAACTCTTGACGAACGCCAGGCCTTCCTCCATGTCCCGGGCCATTCCGGCGTCTCCGCGCTTCTGGACCTCCTCGATCCATCCCCGGAACTTGCCGATCGTCTCCTCCAGGATCCCGAGCGCCTCGTCATGCCAGTCCCGCGGCGGGGACGGCGGGGCTGGAATACGTGCTTCCAGCGCGCGGATCTCCGCCCGGAGCTTGTCCGCCTTCTCGAAGGCGAACTTCTCTTCCGCTTTCTCCGCCTTCTCCCGGAGCCTGTCGATCTTCCTTTCCAGCGCCTCCGAATGCTCTTGCGCCCCTCGGCCCTTCCCTTGCCGCAGGGATTCCAGAAGCCTCCGAGCGGCCATCGCCTTTTCCGGCGGGCCGGACGCCTTCAGCTCCACGAGTAGCCGCTCCAGCGCCTTGATGCGGACCTCCGGCTCCATGCCCATCAGGCGTTTCTCGAGTTTCTCCACCCATGCGGCGATATCGTCCCCCGCGGCTTCCCCTCCCGCTTCCTTTCTCCCGTGTTCCAGCTTCTCGTAGAGGGCGGAAATCCTCTTCTGCAACTCGATGTATTGCTTCCACCGCCCCTTGTCCTTGGCTTTCTCCAGCGCTTTTTGCAGCTTCGCGATCTCGCTCTTGGTCTTCTCGACCCACGTCTCCTGCGCTTCCGCGGTCGAGATCAGAAGACAGACCACCGCCGCGACCGACAGCAGCATGAGAACCGTTCGATGTCGCACCATTTCTTCAACCTCCTTTGCACAGCGGACCGGCTTCACGAAGCCGGGAAACACTCTCCGAACGGATTGCAAAAAGAGGACCAATCCACCTTTTCCGGCGGCTCCCTGGGCTCTTTTCGCAACGTCTTGTCTTTGTTAGCTTTAGAAAATGGACTCGCCAGCATCTTTTCCCTCCCCCGCCTTGGGAAGGGCTCCTGTTCGAGAATCCTACGACGAACCGTCCGGGATCTGGACAGGTAGTAGAGGAAGGGATCGTGCAGGGAATCAGGGCGACCGCCGGTTCGCGTCCTTGCCCGTTTCAATCTTCGGATCGGCTTCCTTCCGTTTCCGGCAGCGTATCGAGGATGGCTTCCAGGTCGCCGAGTTCCCTTTCCATCTCCTTCCGTCGTTTCTGGACCCACAGCAAGAGGTCGTTCGGGATGGTCTCGTTGCGTTTCTTCATGGACATCAAGGTCGACGTGAGACCCCGGAGCTCTTCGCGCAATTCGCGGCTCCTGGCGACCGCCCGGCTCAACCGCTTTTTCCAGTCCGGGTGGGTCACCGTCTTTCCCGCCTCGGTTTTTTCTGTTTGCCCCGTCTTGTGGGACGACGGTTCCGAGGGAGAGCTCGAGTCGACGTTGCCCGCGGAGCCTTCGAGGGCGTGGGATCTGGAAAGGTCCTCGCCGGGGGCCGTGCCGGCTTCGCGTCCGTGGACGAGGGCCAGAACGATCGCAAGCCCCAACAGCAGCGCGCCGGCGCCTCCCGCGGCCACGAACAAGGGATTGCCCAGCCATCCTTTGACCTCCCGTTTCACGTGCCCCGACGTGTGGCCGAGGGTGCGGGACATGGAACCCGAGACGCGTGAGAAGAAGGAGTCTTCCTTGTTCTCCCTGGGACGGGCGTAGGGGTCGGAGGGGCCGGGAAAGGGCGTGATCTCGCCGGCCTTGGTTTTCCGCAGGGCCTGCAGGAGCGCATCGGGATCCTGGAATCTCTCCCCCGGGGACTTGCCCATCATGATTTCGATGAGCCGGGCGGTCGCTTTCGAGATGGAGGGATCGACGCGGTCGGCCCGGGGGACGGGATCGGAGATGTGCTTGACGAGCACGCCCGCCGCGGAAGGCGCGGCATAGGGAGCGGAACCCGTCAGCATGTGGAAGAGGGTGGCGCCGAGGGAGTAGAAATCGGAACGGATGTCCAGGTTTCTTTCCCCCTGCGCCTGTTCGGGAGAGATGTAGGCGGGGGTGCCGACGGCGACGCCCGTCTGCGTGATGGCGTTGGATTCGCTGGCCGTTCCGGGCCCGATGGCCTTGGCCAGGCCGAGATCGAGCAGCTTGGCCAGTCCGTCTTCCGTGGAGATCATGATGTTGGAGGGTTTGATATCGCGGTGGATCAGGTTTTTCCGGGCCGCATGCTGGAGGGCCTCGGCCACCTGTTCGACGATGCCGAGGGCCTCTTGTTCATCGAAGGCTTCCCGTTCCCGGATGAGCGCGTCCAGATCCCGTCCGCGCACGAATTCCATGGCGATGTAGTAATGCCCGTTGCATTCACCGGCGTCGATGCACCGGACGATGTTGGGGTGGTTGAGCTGGGCCGCCACGCGTGCTTCCCGGAGAAAGCGCTTGAGGTAGGTCTCGTCGCTGTTGAAGCGAGGGGGCAGGATTTTCAGGGCCACGTCCCGGTCCGTGGAAATCTGTACGGCCCGGAAGATGGCGCCCATGCCCCCCTGCCCGATCTTTTCCCGGATCTCGTAGCCTTCGATGATCTCCTGGATGGGCTTGGCGCCTTGCTCGCGGAGCACGGACAGCACCTGTTCCTTCGTCATGGACTTTCTGCGCAGGAGGATCTGCCCGATCTTCTCGGACATGTCCATGCGCCTGAGGTTTTCCTGCACGGAGAGGGCTTCGTGGATCCCTTCGGACGTGGCGAACCCCTTGTCCACGGCGATCTCGCCGAACAGCCGCCGGGGGCCCTCGCCGGATGCCGTCTTGGCGCCGGTTTCCGGCGTCGGCGTATCGTGGACCTGTTCCGTGGGGCCGTCCGTCATGGGAGCCGCATCCTTCCGGACATCGGGAGCGTGGGCGCGAGACAGCGACGCGGAATCGTCACGCCCCCCCTCAGGGTGTTTCATTATACTTCATACCGTTCCCGGGGAGCATCTGTTTGCGGCCAGAGCCGTTCGCGCTGTCGGCAAGTCGTGGGCCTTCCCTTCGTTCTCCCCCGGCACCCGTTTCCGTGCTGCGGGCTGGAAGCCCGCGATCCGCGCAACCGGCTGAAATCTCTCCCCAATCGCCGATCCCTGTCCAGTGGCGTCACCCAACCGGCCACAGCGCGAATGACCCCTGACCTCCCCGCTCATGTCTCCCCGATCCCGTAGGCCTTGAGTTTCTCGTAGAGGGTGGAGCGCTCGATGCCGAGAATGCGCGCCGCCCGGCTCTTGTTGCCTCCCGCAGACGCGAGAACACGGCGGATGTGCTCCGCTTCCACCTCCTTGAGGGAGAGGGTCGCCTTCTCCTCCTGCCCTCCTCCGGCTTCCCGGCCGGTCTCGAGAAAGGAGATGTCGCCCGGTTCCAGCGCTTCGCTTCGGGACAGGACGAGGGCGCGCTCCACCGTGTTGCGGAGTTCTCTCACGTTGCCGGGCCAGGCGTAGCGCTCGAGCATCTCGAGGGCTTCCGGACGCACTTCCATGACGCCGTGCCCGAGTTCGGCGCGGAACGCTTCGAGGAAGTGATTCACCAGCGGGGCGATGTCCTCGGGCCTGTCGCGCAGGGGGGGGGGCTCGATGACGATCACCTTGAGGCGGTAGTAGAGGTCTCGCCGGAATCGGTTTTCAGCGACGGCGGCGTCGAGATCCTGGTTGGTGGCGGCGATGAGCCTCACGTCCACGGGCGTGGGTTTCGAGGCGCCCAGCCGCATGACGGATTTCTCTTCCAGGGCCCGCAGGATCTTCACCTGGCTTTCGGGCGGCAGTTCGGCGATCTCGTCGAGGAAGAGCACGCCCCCCGAAGCCGCCTCGAACCTTCCCGCCGTCCGCCGCGCTGCGCCGGTGAACGCGCCCTTTTCGTAGCCGAAGAGCTCGCTTTCCAGAAGCCCCTGCGGGATGGCGCCGCAGTTGACGGGCACGAAGGGGCGTTCGCGCCGGGGACTGTTCCGATGAACGGCGCGGGCGATGAGTTCCTTTCCCGTGCCGCTCTCGCCGCGGATCAGGACGGTCGAATCGGTCCCGGCCACCTTCCGGATCATCTCGAAGACGTCTTGCATGGGTTTCGAGGCGCCGATCATGGCATAGCGGGGATCGATGCCGGCCGAGGCGCTCGCGGCCGCGCGCTCGAGCCTTTTCATCTGCTTGTGCGTATGGACGGCCGACCCGGCCAGGGCGCCCGCCACCGCCGCGAGGTGGAGGTCCTTCTCCTGGAGTTCCCCTTCGCCTCCCATCGTGTCGAGATAGACGACGCCGAGGTTGCCGGCGGGGGATGGCAGGGGGGTGCAGACCGCCGCGTAGAAGAGCGAGAGGCACGCCGCGGCCTCGGGCCAGGTCGGATCGACGGCCAGGTTCTTGTAGAGAAGGCTCTCCCCGTTGACCAGCGCCTTTTCGATCATGGTCTCCCCCACCGAGAGCCTCGGAACGACCCCTCCCTCGGCGGTGCGCGTGTAACGGCCCGACGGTTTCTTCCGGTCGGCATCGAACAGGAGAACGGCGGCGCGGGACGCGGGCGTGTGGCGGAGGAGAACGTCCAGGATGCGCTGCAGATGCTCCTCGAAGCCGAGGGGCTTCGTCAGCAGCCCCGCCATGCCGAAGGCGGCCGCGAGCCTGTCGGGGAGGGTCGGCGGAGAAGAGGCCGCGCCGATCCGGGGCAGGCTCATGGTCTCCTTCCGGTCCTCGTCGGGAACGAAGAACACGGCGGTGGCGGTCGTGTCCTCCTCCTCGGCCAGCACCTGGAAGGCGTGGCCTCCCACCTGGAAGACGTCTCCGAGTCGAAGCGCCGTCTCCTTCACCGGAAGGCCGTTGACCAGCGTCCCGTTCTTGCTTCCCAGATCCTCGAGCGAGAACCCCCTCGCCGCCGGCCGGATCCGGCAATGGGCGCGGGAGGCGCCGCGATCGGGGACGCGCAGGTCCGCTTCCTCGCCGCGGCCGATGACGAGCCCGGCCTCGGGCACGTTCACTTCTTCGCCGGCTCCCGCGCCGGACCGTTGGAGCAGTTTCATTCGCATGACACCGTATTCTCCCACAAGTCCCTTCCTTGTCGCCATGCGCGAGGAAAAAGATCCCGCGCGCGTCCGCCTCGGGATGGGACGAGACGATCCATTCGCGCTGTGGCTGTTTTTCGGGTGCGGGCTGTGGTTCGTAGTGAGCCACGGAGCCAGCAGGCGGCGTGGCGGGACTCGCGCCGAACCATCGACCCGCTTCGTTTCGTGTTGACCGGTTTCCTGAAAGCCCCTATGATCACGGAAAGGAAAACGGGGTGCTCGAAGGCACGGGATCGCCCCCCGAGAGGTTTTTGGACGTGGAACCGGCATGGACGATTTCCTGGACATCAACGCCTTTGCAGTAAAGGCGATGAATCTCTTGGGTTTGAAGCCCAAGGTGCAAAAAGGCCTGGTGACGCCGCTTCGCGAGCTCCGGATGGAGCTTCCCGTGGAACTGGACAACGGCGATCTCGAGATCTTCACGGGCTACCGTGTCCAGCACAACAACGCCCGGGGCCCGATGAAAGGCGGCCTGCGGTACCATCCCCTGGTGGATTCCCGGCTCATGCACGCCCTGGCCTCCATGATGACCTGGGAGATGGCCGTGGTGGATCTTCCGTTCGGCGGCTCCATGGGCGGCGTGGCCTGCGACCCCAAGGCGCTGTCGGACAAGGAACTGGAGAGACTCACCCGGACCTACGTCTCCCGGGTCCACGAACTGATCGGTCCCTTGAAGGACGTCACGGCCCCCGACGTCAACACGAGCCCCAAGGTGATGGCCTGGGTCCTGGACGAGTATTCCCGGATGAAGGGCTATACCCCGCCCGTCGTCACGGGAAAGCCCGTCGCCCTGCAAGGTTCGCGGGGCCGGGCGGAAGCCGGCGGCTACGGCGTCTTCGCGGTCATCCGCGAGGCCTTCCGTGCCTGGGACATGGACCTGGAGGGCGGAACCTTCGCGATCCAGGGCTTCGGCAACATCGGCTACCACGCCGCTCGCTTCCTCAACGACGCGAAAGCCCGCGTGATCGCGGTGACGGACGAGCAGGGCGGCGTCTACAGCGGCCGCGGCCTGGACACCGAGAAACTCAGGAAGTACACCCTGCGAAAGGGAACCGTGGCGGGGTTTTCCGGAGGCGATCCCCTGTCCAACGAGGAGATCCTCTGTCTCAAGTGCGACGCATTCGTGGCGGCGGCCCTGGGCAATGTCTTCAAGCCCGAGACCGCGCCCGAGATGAATACGGCGGTCGTCGTGGAAGCGGCGCCGGGCGCCTCCACGCCGGAGGGCGAGGACATCCTCGTCAAGCAGGGCGTCCGCGTGATCCCCCACCTGCTCGCCAGCGCCGGCGGAGCCGTCGCGGACTACTTCGAGTGGGTGCAGAACCTGCAGCAGATTTCCTGGGGCCGTGACAAGGTCCTGAAACGGCTCGAGGAAAAAGTACAATCCGTTTGGCTCGAAGTGCAGGGAGAAGCCGAGGAGAAGAAGGTCACGCTGAGGGAAGCGGCGCTGATGCTCGCCATCCGAAGAGTGCTGGAAGCCTCGGAACTGCGGGGCATCCAAAGCGTCTGACGCTCTCCTCCCCGAAGGCCTTCCACACGGCGCGACGTGTTCGAAGAGAAAGAAAACTTTTTTCGCCTCGCCCGCAACAAGAACCTCCTACGCGACGATCAGATCAGCGCGTGCGGGGAACGCTGGACGAGGGAGCGTGCGACGGATCCCCAGCGCAGGATCTGGGATGTCGCCTGTGACATGGGGTTCCTCTCCGCCAAGGTCCGGGATCGCATCGCCGAACACATGTCGTTCATCGAGATCCGCGAGGAGGACAAGCGCCTCGGCGCTTCCGCGGTGAACGCGGGGCTGGTCGAGGAGTCCGACGTCGAAATCGCCCTCATCCTCCAGCGGAAAACCCAGAAGGAATCCAAGACGGTCCGGCGACTCGAGGAGATCCTCCTCGACATGGATGCGTTGAAGCAAGAAAACCTCGAGGCCTTTCGGCAAGGCGAGGCGCCGGTCCCGCCGCCTGAGCCTCCCCCCCCACCTCCGCCTCCCCCTCCCCCG
>CAZDSO010000116.1:0-16697 GCA_964508045.1 uncultured Planctomycetia bacterium
GTCGCCGTCAGCGACGGCAGACAGGGACATCCTACCGCAGCACTTCCGCCCGCGCGGCTGCGCCACTCCGCTTACGCTCCGTGGCTCACTACGAACGTCTGCCCGCGCCCCGGACCGCCGGCTTCCAGGCGGCAGCACCTCAGGTCGGACCGCGGACATCCTGTCCGCACCTGCGGATCCCGCCACTCCGCCATCGACTGCGGCGCTCCGCCTCAGGAAAATGCGATTTCGATCCGTGTGAATCTGTGGTTGAGTGATTGCGTGGTTGGGTGGTTGCGTAGGTGCGCGAATGCCTCCGTTTGCCCGCCAACGCCAGACGGTTATAATCTCGTACAGAGACGATGGAGCCGAAGGACCGCAACCAGGAGATCGCCCGCCTCGCCGTGGCGCGGGGCATGCTCGCCAAGGCGCACGCCGACGCGTGCATGCGGGAAGTCCGTTCCAAGGACGGCACGGAGCGGTCCCTGGACGAGATCCTTCTGGAAAAGGGCTACATCACCCGCGTCCAGCGCGACCTCCTGCTGCGCGAGACGGCCCCGACGCAGGACGAAACGCGCATGGTGGGCGGCTACCAGCTGATCAAGATGATCGGCAAGGGCGGCATGGGTTCGGTCTACCGGGCGCGACAGGTTTCCCTCGAGCGCATCGTCGCCCTCAAGGTCCTCAACCGCCAACTCACCGCCAACCAGACCTACCGCGACCGCTTCCTCCGGGAAGCCCGCGCCGCGGCCGCCTTCAACCATCCCAACATCGTGCGCGCCATCGACGCCGGGGAGGACGGCAACGACCTCTACTTCGCCATGGAACTCGTGGACGGGAAGAACGTCGCGGGCCTGATCAAGGAGCAGGGGCCCTTTTCCGAGGACCGGGCGGCCTCGGTCGTCCGCCAGATCGCCAGCGCCCTCGCCCACGCCTGGCGCCACCGCATCATCCATCGCGACATCAAGCCCGAGAACATCCTCATCGACCGCGACGGCGTGGCCAAGCTCACGGATCTCGGCCTGGCCAAGTTCACCGGCGGCGACGAGCGCCGCATCACCCAGGCCGGCATGGCCATGGGCACCCCCTACTACATCAGCCCCGAGCAGATCCGCCTCGTCGAGGACCTGGACGTCCGCGCCGACCTCTACGCCCTGGGCGCTACGTTCTTCCACATCGTCACCGGGCGCCCCCCCTACCTGGCCGAGTCCCCGACCGCCGTCGTGTCCATGCACCTCGACGCCCCCGTCCCCGACCCGCGCGTCTACCAGCCTTCCCTCTCCCCCGAGCTCGCCGGCTTCCTCATGCGATCCCTCGCCAAGGACCGCAAGGCCCGCTTCCAGACCCCCGAGGAATTCATCGAGGCGCTGGACGCCGTCGCCCGCAACCGGGCCACGGCCGCCGGGCCGCTCTCGCCCTCGACCGCCGAGGGCGGGAGGGACGAGGCCCAGGGCGTGGGGTTCGGCATGATCATGGCCGTGGTGACCTTGATGGCCGTGGCCGCGCTGATCTACTTCCTGGTCTTCCCCCCCGGCAACGATGCGGAGGACGCCGAAGGGACGTGGCCCCTCCCCGACGCCGGCCGCGAAGAGAGCCCGACGCCTCCCGAAGCGAAGACCCCGCCGCCGGAGACGAAAACCGTCGAAAAACCCGACACCCGCCCGACCCGACCCCCGCCCCGGCCCACCGAACCCCTGGAGCACGAAAAGGCCTACCGGGAGGCCGAGGCCTACCTGGAAGAGCATCCCGAGGACTTCGCCGGCGTGCTGGAACGTCTCGCGGCCGTGCGGGAGAAGTTCGCGGGCACGACCTCCGCGGTCCTGTGCGCGAAGGCCGCCGAGCGGATCCGCCGCCGTCTCGACGCGTCCGCCTCCCCCCTCCTCTTCGATCCGGAGACCGGCATCGTCGCGCGGGCAAACCGGCTCGAGGACCAGGGTCGGTTCCCGGAAGGGCTGGCCCTCTTCGACACGTTCCCGGCCCCGTTGCGGGCGGGGGGGTGGAAGAAGAAGCTGGAGGCGTGCCGGGAGACCTACCTCGAGGCGGGGCGCACGGAGGTGGAGACCCTTCTCGGGAAGGCGAAGAACCTGGCTTCCCGGCGCCGGTTCCAACAGGCCCTGGAGGCGCTCCGGAAGGCGGGGGACAAGGGGGTCCCCGGCTACGAGCGGATCATCGAGGGCCAGCGGGCCCGCGTGCGGGCCCTGCGGGCCGACCGTCTCTTCGCGGAGTTCGTCTCCGGGCTCGCCACCGTGATCCGGGAGGACGGGCTTCTGTCGGCGGAGGCCTACCTCGCCCGCTGGGCCAAGGATCCCGACGCGGCGCCGCTGAAGGACGACCTGCCGCGGGCGCGGGAGACCCTCGAGACGCTCCGGAACGTCCTGACCCTGCGGGACCGCGCCCTGCGGGACCGCATCGGCCGGCCCGTCGATTTCCGTCTCAAGGACGGACACCGGGTGGTGGGGACGCTCAAGACGGTCGCGGGCGAGGAGGCGGAGGTGGTGATGAAGGGGATGCGCGGGGCGGTGAGTCCCATCCGCCCGTCGGAGATCGGCATCCGGAGTCTTCACGATCTGTGCGGGATGAAGGGGGGGGCAGGCTGGAAGAGCCTGGCGGCGTTCCAGATCCTGTACCTCGGGGACCTGCCGGCGGGGCGGCAGTGCCTTCGTCGGGTTTCCGGGTGGGAGGAGACCTGGATGGGAAAGGCGAGCGTCCTGCTTTGCGAGGAGGCGGTGTCGGATTTCCTGCAGCGCGGGACGCGCCGTCTCCGGCAAAAGCCCGAGGAGGCGCTCCGGATTCTCCGGCGGCTTCGGGAGGTCCACGGAGGCACGAGTGCGTATGAGGAGGTGTCGTCCCGCGCGGTGTCCCTTCTGCGTCAAGCGGGCCGGCAAGCCGGCTTCGGCCGGACGGACCTTCTGACGAGCCTGTATGCCCGGGTCCTTCAGATGGGGCAGGACCGCTTGAAATTGATCTTCGACTTCCGGAATCCGGCCCAGCTGCGGGATCTGGGGGCGTCGGGTTCCGGGCTGACGATCGAGGACGGGACGCTGTTCCAGGCGGAGGAGGACGCGAGGGTGCTGGCCTTTTTGCCCTTGCGGTGGCGCCGGTACGTTCTGGAATGCAACGTGGAGCTGACGCCGGACCGGGGGGACGTGGGCATCCTGTTCCACTACCAGGGCGCGGGGCAGTACTTCATGTTCCGGCTGGTCGACGACGGCGGTTCCTATCGCGTGCGGGCGGGGCTGTACCAGCCGGTGCTGGCGGGTCGGGGCATCCAGCTGAAGGAGATCGTCTCCGTGGAGGTGTCGGACTTCGACTTCGAGGCTTCCCATCACCTGAAGCTGGGGGTGGAAGAGGACCGGTTCCGGGGCCTTCTGGACGGCAAGCGGGTCTTTGTGAAGGAGATGCCCTGCTACGGAGAGGGGGGGGTGGCGCTTCGCGCCGGGCGGCCGGCGGCCTTCACGAACGTGACGATCGTGGGGGAGGTGTCGGACTGACGGCGCGGGAGGCGGTCGCTGGTCGCTTCGCGCTGGTCCGGGGGGCTCGGTCTGGTATGATGGTGTCGCGCCGGGGGGGCGCAGGCGTTCGGGGTCCCGAGCGTGGAGGGACGAGATGCAACGGCTCATCCTGTCGGTCCTGGTCTGGTGGTTCGCGTGGCTGGGGGCGCCGTTGGGCGCGGTCCGGGCGGCGGAGGGCGCGGATCCGTTCGCGGGGAAGACGGTCGAGGAGATCCGCGATCTGCTGGAGCGGCGGCTTCGGGAGCGGAAGAAGGACCGGGATTTCTACTCGGACTACGTTTCCTTCTTCACGAAGGAGCAGAAGGGTCTGGTTCGCCTGGGGAATTCCCTGGCGGCGAAGGCGTGGTCGGCGGGGGCGTATCTCCAGGCGGAGTATTATTTCCGGTTCACGCAGTACGGCAAGAGCCTGGACGTGCTTCGCAATCTGGAGCAGAAGGCGAAGCGATCGCGGGGCCGCAACCGCGTGCTGTTGTGGAAGATCTACTACCTCATGGCGGCGGACTGCGCCTACCTGGGCAAGGGGGCGGAGGCGGAGTCGTATCTGAGGCGGGCCCAGGACCACAACGCGGTGGGGCGCACGCTGCGCGAGGTGCGCCGGAAGCTGAGCGAGTTGCCGACGCGCCTGGAGGAGTTGAAGACGCTCAAGCGGATCCGGGCGCTGGCGCCGCGGGGCGGGCAGGCGCCGGGCGGCAACCAGTGGCGATTGTGCGAGCACTACGACAAGTTCTACCTTCCCCTGGAGGAGGCCATCGAGCTGAAGTGGATGATCCGGTCCTTTCCGGAGCATCCCAAGGTCCGGTCGGGCGACGCGGCCTGGGCGCGGGCGCAGTGCGCGGAGAAGCTGGCCGACTACCGGGAGGTCATCGAGCAGGTCAAGCGGTTCCAGCGGGCGTACCCGGACCACTGGGCGGTCCGCCAGGGGGACACGCTCTGGTCGCTGTCGAAGGCGTACTTCGGCCTGGGAAGCCTGAAGGACGCCAAGCGCAACGCGGAGCTTCTGAAGCGCAAGCATCCCAAGTCCCGCCACGTGGAGACGCGCCGTGCGGACAGCCTGATCCGCGAGTGCGAGCGGCCTCCGGCCAAGGACCGGTTCAAGACCGGGAATCCTTTCAACGAGTGGGAGGACTGGTAGGCGGGAGTCCCCTTCCCGCAAGCATCCCAAGTTCCGCCATGTGGAATCGGGGGACGTGGACCGGTTCATCACGGCGTGCGAGAAGTCCGTC
The DNA here is from genome assembly GCA_964508045.1 of uncultured Planctomycetia bacterium. Lineage (GTDB taxonomy): Bacteria > Planctomycetota > JAKEIC01 > JAKEIC01 > CAZDSO01 > CAZDSO01. The sequence goes on from CAZDSO010000116.1 coordinate 4,715, forward strand.
CCCTCGAAGGACCGATTCGCGGAAGGCAATCCCTGGAACCTGTGGTGGAAGTGGTGAGCGCCCCACCGGGCTTCACCCCGGTCCCGACGCGACGGCTCTGCAAAGGCGTGATCAGGGGAGGATCTCCCGGCGCGACGACAACGTTCCGTGGTCCTCCGCCTCCTCCCGCTTGTAGGCCTCGAGGTTTCCGGAAAACGCCGCGTCCAGGATGGTCAGGAGGTTTCGCGCCGTCTCCACCCGCGGCAGGAACGCGTAATCCGCTCCCGCAGCGGTCATGGCCTCGGCGCTCTCGGTGCCCAGGGCCGTCACCAGGATCGTCGCGTTGGGGTTGAGCTCCCGCAGCATCCGGGTCAGCTTCAGGTTCGTGGTTCCCTTGAGGATGTCGTCGGGGATGGAGCAGAGGATCACCTTCGCGCGGTCGAGGCCCAGGTGGTGGAGCGCCTCCTTGTTCGCGATGTCCCCGTAGACCACTTTGGCCCCCGTGTCGGCGATATCGGGGTGCAGCCCGATGTTGAAGTCCACCACGAGGACGTCCTTCAGGATGTCGGGCCGGTTCTTTTGGATCTCCCACAGCAGGGAGGAAGCCACGCGGTGGAACCCCAGGAGGACCAGGGCGCCGGGCCCCTCCTCCACGACGGCGTCGGAATGCGTCTTCGGCGCCCGGAACCCGAGCCGTTGCAGGATTCCGCCCAGCCGCTCGTGGAGCGGGTCGGCCGCGCGGAAGAGAAACGGCGTGGCCAGCGCCGTGAGGACGAAGGCGAAGATCACCGAGCTCACGAATCCGGTGCTCACGTGTCCCTGCCCCTGGCCCAGGTAGGCGATGACCAGGCAGAACTCGGAGATCTGGGCGAGTTTGACCGAGGAGGAGAACGCATTGCGCCGGTCCAGGCCGGTGACGTAGAGCAGGGGGAAGAAGACGAGGAAGCGGGCCGTCAGGGCCAGCCCGGCCAGGATCAGGGCAAAGAGGACGACCGAGGCGTCCTCCGGGGCGGGGATCCCCATCCCGAGTCCCACGAAGAACAGCGTGATGAAGAAGTCGCGGACCACGCCGACCTTGCTCACCACCTCGTGGCGGTAGGGCAGGGCGGCGATGCTCGCCCCGGCGATGAGCGCGCCCATCTCCATCGAGACCCGGATGGGCGCGTGAAGCCCCACCAGGTGCAGGAGGTCGGAAAGGTGGTAGCCGAAGCTGCCGACGGCGAAGCACCACCCCGTGGCGGCGACGAGCACGAGCTCCGGGGATTTCGCGATCCAGTGGAAGGCCCTGGGCAGCACGAATTTCGCGACGAGCACTGCGGCCCCCGCCACGATTCCGATGCCCAGGAAGGTCCAGGCGACCGGGCCCAGGGAGGGGTTCTGGAAGTTCGGCTGCACGGCCAGGATCACGATGGCCCACAGGTCCTGGAAGATGAGCAGGCCGAGACTCACGCGGCCGACCACGGTGTCGAGCTGGAACTTCTCCTGCAGGATCTTCACGACCAGCAGGGTGGAGGAGATCGCCACCGTGAATCCGGCATAGATGGGGATGTAGCTTCCGGCGGCCGGACCCCAGCCGGTGGCCTGCAGGCCGAGAACCACCGCCCACCCGAAGGCGATGGCCAGGGGCACCTGCAGGGCGCCCGTGATCAGCAGGGTCTTGCCCGAGGCGAAGAGCTTCTTGACGTTGATCTCGAGCCCGATGAGGAAGAGGAGGAGCGTCAGGCCCAGGTTGGCGATGGTCTCGATGTGCGCCTTGTCCGTGACCACGCCCGCGAGCTGGGGTCCCACCAGCACCCCGGCGGCGAGGAAGGCGGCGATGGTTGGCACCCGCAGGCGTGAGAAGATCACGCACAGGGCCCCGGCCACGATGAAACTGAAACCGATGTCGCGGACCAGCGGATCGACCCCGCCCCCCGCGACGAGGACGCCGATCACGGAGACGGGGACGGGGGTGGCGTGTAGCAAAGCCATCTCGACCTCATGTCAGTGGACGTGCTTCGTGCTCCTCGGACGCGGGAAATGGGAACTCGGAAACAGGATAACGAAAACCACGGCCCCGATTTTCCATTTCCGATTTCCCATTTCCAAGGGAATTCGGCCCCTCGGCGCCACGTCGCCGATGTCGCCTCCGGAGCCCTGGGCGAGGAAGATCTCCTGGACCTTCGGGGATTGCCCTCGAACGTACCGATCTTCCGGATCGATGATTCCCGATTCCTTGCTTTCCAGATTCCGTATTGATCGGGGGGGCGGGAAACGGTGTAATCTTGGGCCATGAAGCTGCAGAAACGACTGCAGGTGGCCGGCGCGATTCTCGCCATGGTGTTCGTCATCGCCGTGGTGGGGTACCGCCTTCTCGGCCTGGAGTGGGTGGACGCCCTCTACATGACGGTGATCACGCTGACCACGGTCGGCTTCGGGGAGGTCGGCCACGATTTCACGCCGTCCATGCGCCTGTTCACCATCGGGATCCTCCTCGTGGGCATGGGCTTGCTCATGTACGGCGTCACCACGGCCACCGCCTTCATCGTGGAGGGCGAGCTGACCGACCTTCTCAAGAGGCGCAAGATGGAAAAGAAGATCGCAGAGCTGGAGGGCCACACGATCGTGTGCGGCCTGGGAAGCATGGGCCGCTACATCATCGAGGAACTGCAAAAGACCCTGCGCCCCTTCGTGGTGATCGACAATTCCCGGGACAACCTCGACCACGCCCTGGAGACCTACGGGGAGTTCCTCCACGTCCACGGCGACGCCTCCGACGACGCCGTCCTGGAACAGGCCGGCCTCGCCAAGGCCTCGGGCGTGGTGACCACCTTCGGCGACGACAAGATGAACCTCTTCGTCACCCTCTCCGCCCGCAACCTCAACCCCGAGGCCCGCATCGTCGCCCGGGCCGTGGACTCCCATTCCGCCGAGAAACTGAAGCGCAGCGGCGCGAACTCCGTCGTCTCCACCAACCTCATCGGGGGGCTCCGCCTCGTCTCGGAGCTCGTCCGCCCCGCCGTGACGGGGTTTCTGGACATCATGCTCCACCAGAAGGAGAAGACCCTCCGCGTCGAGGAAGCCGTCCTCGCCGATCCGTCCGAACTCGTCGGCATCACCCTGGCCGACGCCGACATCCAGGAAAAGACCACGCTCGCCGTGGTCGCGCTTCGCGACGGCGGGACCGGCGAGTACATCTATTCCCCCAAGCCCGACACCGTCCTCAAGGCCGGCGACGTCCTCATCGTCATGGGCGACGTCAACTACCTGCCCCAGCTCCGCGCCCTCTGCGCAGGCGAGCCCTTCGAGCCGGTCGTCGGGTGAGGTGACGCCCGCTCAGGAGCGCCGCTTGCGCCCGAGTTTCGCCAGGAAGCGGTTGAGCATCGGCACCCACGTCCAGGCGGGACGGCGCAGGTGGAACAGCTGGAGCAACCGCGCCAGGACGAGCGGGCCGCGCCCCTGCTGGTAGTCCTCGACCTGCATGTAGTTGGGGTGGGCGACCACCTCCTCCCGCAGCCGCGTCACCAGGCGGTCGCGGTCCAGCGCGGGCGAGAAGTAGAACGAGGGCTCCAGGAGATCGTCGTCGGGGGCGATGACGCCCTGCGCCCGGGCCACGGCCTCGACCGGCGCCCCCTTCTGGACGCGGATGCCGGCGCCGAGGTAGACGAGGTGATGGGGCGGGATCTCCCGGTCGATGAACCGCAGCGTCTCCTCCACCGTGTCTTCCGATTCCTTCGGGCCGCCGAAGAGGAAGTACCAGAAGGCGTCCCGGCCGGAAGCCTTGACGAGATGGAGGGTCTTGCGGACGGCGTCGGCCCCGTAGCCCTTCTGCAGGCCCTCGAGCGCGCGGTCGGAGGCGCTTTCCGCCGTGACCATGGCGGTGGCGAAGCCGGCGCGGTCCATCAGGCGGAAGAGTTCCTCGTCCACCTGGAGGGGGTTGAGCCCGGAGGCGTGCAGCCGCAGGCGGGGGGAGGCCTCGGCGACGGCGCGCAGCACCGCCTTGGCGTGCTTGATGGGGATGTTGAACGTGGAATCGGTGAACTCGGCGTCGGTGGCGCCGGCCTTCGCGAGCCGCTTCAGATCCGCCACAACGGCGGCGGGATCCCGGAGGCGCCAGGACTTGCCTTCCACGAGGTTGTAGACGCAGTAGGCGCATTTCAGGGGGCACCCGCGCTTGGTCTGGAGGTTGGCGTGCCCGCCGTAGGAGCCGTAGCGCTTCAGATCGACCCAGCGGGGGCTGTCGCAACCGGGCAGGGCGTCGAGGTGGGGCGGGAGTTCCGCCGACGTCGCGGGCCCCGAGACCGCCTCTCCGCGCCGGATGACGCCCGGCACGCCGGCCGGGTCCTCGCCCGCCTCGATCCGGCGCAACAGTTCCGGAAAGGCGACCTCGCCGTCGCCGGCCACGCCGAGGGGCGCGCCCATGAAGGCGAGGATTTCCCCGGGCATGGTGCTGAAGCCGGAGCCGCCGAGGATCGTGCCCTCGGGCAGGGCCTCGAGGCAGGGCTCGACCACGGCCTCCCGGATGGCGGGCAGGTAGTTCCTGGGGAACAGGTAGTCGGTGTTGTCGATGTTGCGGATGGAGAGGCCGACGGCGTCGGGGCGGTGGGTCTCGAGGGCGCGTCGGAGGGCGCGTCCGGGGTCCCGCTCGAAGGCGAGGTCGAGAAACGCCGTCTCGAAGCCGGCGGCCTGCGCGGCGGAGGCGGCGCAGCAGGCCCCGAGGGGGACGACGGGATTGGGGAGGAGCTCGGTGTTCGTGTTGACGACGAGTACCTTCACGGGATCTCCGGAGGTTTCGAGAGCCGACCCACCATGTTGCACAAACCGGCGCGGTTTCCAAGCGGTTTGGACGGACTACGGGACACCGTCCTCCTCGAACGCCTCCTCGGCGTCCCATTGTCTCATGAGGTCGCGGCGACGCAGGCGGTAGCGCAGGTAGCCGAGAAAGGTCAACACGCCCCCGAAGGCGAGCAACAAGAGCAGCAGGGCGCCGGGGCTGCTCTGGAGCCATTGCACGAGAAAGGACGTGCCGGATCGCAGCCGTGCGCGCCAGCGCTTCTCCCATGCCGCGCGGTCCTCCCCGACGGCCTCGCGGAACGCGTCCTCGAAGGGAAGTCCGCGGCGGAACCGGGCGACGATGCCGCCGACGGCGCCGGGCTTCTTCTTCTCGAGTCGCGAGATGAAGTCCTCGGACTGGGCGTAGGCGATGTTGACGTCCCGCCCGTCGAGGGGAAAGGCGCGCTCGAGCTCGTCGAGGGGGAAGAGGGTGCCGGCGTGGGCGGCCGCGAGGAAGTCCCCGCGGTCCTCCACGAAGAGTTTCTCGCACATCCACTGGGCCACGCCCTCGTGGAACCACAGGGGAAGGCGCCGTCCCGCCTCGGCCTCGACCCGGCCGAGGACGAGGTGGACGGTCTCGTGCTTGAGGGTGGTGTAGAGGTCGTTTCTCGCATCGAGGCGCCCGAGGTTGATCGCGATGTGCGCACGGGAGGGAAAGGCCACGGCGAGGGCCCATTCCCCGCGGCGCTCGCCGACGGTCTGCACGAACGCCCGGGAGGAGAGGAGGTCGACGGACATCGCGGGCGGCGCCTCGGCCCGGAGAGCGCGGGTGATCTCGTCGAGGATGGCGGGCATGGTTTCGAGGACGAGCCGGGCTTCCTTCTCCGCTTCGGGGGGGCTTTCCACCGAGAGCCCTTCCGCCTTCCACGCCGCGCGGGGGGGCGCGCCGGCGCCAAGAACGGCGGGGGTCCCCGGCCACGCCAGCCAGAGGATGAGGACCGGAACACACGCCTTGAGCAACGTTTCCCCCTTCTTGACTCCCCTGGATCCCCCGCTCCCCCCGGAGCGTCCGCCCCAGAACCCGCCGGGGCGCGGTGTCATTCCTCCTCGGTCTCCTTCTTGTCGGCCAGCTTCCAATCGGGCCGCACGCACTGGAAGAGGCTCTTGCCGCCCCGAAGGACGTTGAAGCACACCTCCTCGTTCCTCGCCTCGATGACCGCGGCCATCTGCTCCTGGAACGCCTCGAGGTCGGGCGTCTTCACCAGCACCACGCTCTGGATGATGTCGTCGCGCCGGAGCCCGGCGAGATTGCCGAAGCCCGCGTTCTCCACGTAGGTCACGCGGACGCCCTGCGTCTGGAGGGGAAGGCGTTGCCGGTCCAGAAAATCGCGCGTGAGGGGCTTCACGCGCAGGCCGAACGTCTCTTCCTCCCATTCCTCCACCTCGTACTCCTGCACGGGCTCCTCCTCCACCTCCAGAACGATCTCCCGCTCGGCGAACGACCCGTCCGCTTCGCGCAGCACCCCCAGAACGAACATCGTCCCGCCGGGGGCGCGCTGGATGCGCTTGCGGAACTTCTCCACGTCGCGGTCCTGTTCGATCTCCATCGCTTCCCCGTCGATGCTCACCACGACGTCCCCCTCGACGAGCCCCGCCCGCTCGGCCGGGCTGTCCTTCAGGATCTCGCCGAGGATGATGCCGCCCGCTTCCGTCCCGAAGTGCTCCGCGAGATCCTCCGTGAGGGCCTGCAGGCCCCGCACGCCCACCCAGCTCTTCCGCCGGAGGAACTTGGAGGGATCGGCGAGAAATTCCTCGAAATCGCCGGTGCAGAGGAGACGGGGGGAACGCCGCCTCCTCCGGCTCCCGATGTGGAAGGTCCGCCCGCGGATCGTGATGGTCCGGCCTCCCCCGCCGGGCTCCACGGGCGCGAGCGCTACCATGCCCACCACTTTTCCGTCGAGGGTGAGCACGGGGCACCCGCTGAAGGCGGAGAGCGAACCGTCGAGGTGGTACTCGGGGGGGGCGGCGGGCCTGGGCACCACGGCCGTGATGCGCAACAGATGGAAGGTGGGCAGGAAATCCTTCTCCTCGGAAAGCCGGTTGACCACGAGGATCTCCCGGGCGAGGCCGAGCGTTTCGCAGGGCGAAAGCGGCAAGGGCCGGATCGCCGGCGCCTTCGCCTCCGCCTTCCCCGCCTCTTCCTCCTCGTCCGGGTCCGTTTCCTTCAAACGGAGCAGGGCGAGGTTCAGCTCCTCGTCCTTGCCCAGAAAGGACGCCGGAGCCTCCGTTTCCTTGTCGAAGTGGACGGTGAATTCGCCGGGCTTCTGGTACGAGCCGCCCACGGGAGGGTCGATGCTCTCGACGTCGGTGACCAGCACCAGCCCCTCGGCGCCGACGATGAATCCCGTGGTGTGGAAGGTCTTGGCGCCCTTGCCGTCGGACCGGTCGCATTCGAATTCGACCTTCACGATGGAGGGCGAACACGACGCCACCGCCTGGAGAATCTTCTCGCGCTTTTCCTCCGCGCCGGCCCCGGCCGCGAGCGCCAGACACACGAGCGCGATCATCGCTCCGCTGATCCGTTTCATGGCTCACTCCTTCGTCGGTGTACGCGACCCCGCGTCCGCCACCCGGATTCCCGGTTCAATAGGACTCCCCCGTCTCCTCGTCCGCGTCCCCGCCCTCCTTGTCCGGCTCCTGTTCCTCGTCCGAGGCCTTCGCCACCAGATCCGAGACGTCCAGAGCGACGACCTTCGGCGTCCGCCCCCCCTTCATGACCTTCGCCAGCAGCCCGGTCTTCCCCTCTTCCAGCACGGCGTCGAGGATCCCGCCCAGGCCTTCCAGATCCTCCACGGCCTCGCCCCCCACCTCCTTGAGGATGTCCCCGGACCCCACGCCGGCCTTCTCGAGAACGGATCCGCCCACGACCCCCGTGATCTGCACGCCCTTCGCGTCGGGGAGGCGCATCTCCCGGGCCAGCGACCGCGTGATCTCCTTGGCGGTGAAGCCCCACGTCTTGAATTCCCGCTCGTCGCCCTCGACGTTCTCCAGGGGCTCGGTGACGAGACGGAGCGTCCGCGCCTGCTTGTTCCGGATGATTTCCAGCTCGAGGGAAGCGCCGAGGGGCAGGTCGGCCACCTTCTTGGCGATGGGGTAGACCTCTTCCTCGAACCGGGCGGAGACCGTCTCCTCCCCGAGACGGGTGATGATGTCGCCGGGCCGAAGGCCCGCGCGGGAGGCCGGAGAGTCCTCGTCCACGTCGCCCACGAGAACGCCCCCCTTCGAGACGTCGCCCAGGAAGCTCTTCTTGAACTTCTCGATGGGCTGGAACGTCACCCCGATCCAGGAACGGCGCACCTCGCCGTGGTCGACGAGCTGGCGGGCCACGTCGGATGCGACGTTGATGGGAATGGCGAACCCCATCCCCGAGCCCCCCCGGGCGTTGATGCCGATCACGCGCCCTTCCATGTCCACCAGGGGGCCGCCGCTGTTGCCGGGATTGATCAGGGCGTCGATCTGGATCCACGTGTTGAACTGGCCGGTCTTCTGGTAGCGGTCGATGCCCATCACCCCCAGCGAGCGGTCCCGGCACGAGATGATGCCGAAGGTCACCGTGCGGGTCATCGCGAAGGGGGAACCCATCGCCAGGACGAAATCGCCCTCCTCCACGTCGCTGGAATCCCCCAGCACCGCCCAGGTGAGCGTGTTGCCCTGGTACTTCTTCAGGTCGAGCCGGATCACGGCGATGTCCGTCCAGGGATCCCCGCCCACCAGCGCGGCCGGGACCTCCTCCTTGTTCGCCATGACGCAGATGCACGACGCGGCCTTCCCCGCCACGTGGTAGTTGGTGATCACGTACCCCTCCGGACCGATGATGACGCCGGAGCCGTACCCCGTCCGGCTCACCTTCCGCCCGCCCCGGTAGGTCTCGATGATGGGCTGCACCCGCACCAAAGCCGGCAGGACCCGGTCCCTCGCCTTCTTCACCTGGCGCTGGACGACCCCGAACGAACCGGCCTCCCCGGCCGCCTCCGCGAACGGCCCGGACAGCCAGACGGCCGCTCCCAGAAGGACCGCCGGAAACCACGACCATGTCCGTGACGCCATCGATTGCCTCCTTCCTCGTAGACCCTGCAAGCCCGCCACGACGAGGCCTTCACCCACGCTTCCGCTCGCCCTCGATACCGGAAAGCAGCTCCAACCCCTGCTCCACCGTGTCCGTGATCAGGAAGAAATGGTCGAGACCCAGCGCGCGGAACACGTCCAGGACCTTCGGCCGAAGCCCCGCCAGGATCATCCGCTCGGGATCCCGGAGCCTCTCGGTGTGCTTGATCAACAGCCCCAGGCCCGGGCTGGTCATGAGGGACACGCCGCTCATGTCCACGACCGCCCGGTCCCCCTCCCCGATCGATTTCTCGAGGCCCTCGTCCAGGATGTGGGCGTTCCCGCTCTGGACCTCCCCCGACACCTTGACGAGCGTCTTCTCTCCCCGCTGCTCGGATTCGACCGTCAGCGGCGGACTCATGCGCGGTTCGGGCTTCATCGTCCTCCTCGTCGCGGGGGGGCCCCGTTCCAGTGCAGGATGATCCCCGATGATGCAAAAAATCCCGCGCGAAGGCACGAAGAAAGGCGGATCGAATCCGGGCTTCCGGCGTGAGGGGGCTCAGCCGCCGGCGCCTCCATCCCCCGCTTCCCCCGGCGCGTCTTCCTCGCCGCTATCCGGACCCTCCTCGCCTTCTCCGGGCTCGTCTCCCCCCTCCGGCGGGACGTCCTCTTCCTCCGCCTCCGAACCCGGCGCCGCCTCCGCGTAGAGAGGGGGGTAGTCCTCGATCCCTTCCACCGGCCGGCCTTTCCACGCCGTGAGGTCCAGGGCGCCGAAAAAGTCGTTCCACGCCGCCTCCCGCCGATCCGCCTCCACGCCCCGGAAGAAGACCACGAGGCTGATCAGGCGGCGGCGATGGGACAGGGCCAGCCGGCGGTACGGATTGGCCCCTTTCCCCGAGAGGAAGGCGGGGACGCCGTCCAGTGAAGCGGCCTCCCCGTACCCGCTCATTTGCCGCAGGATCTCGTCCTGCCGGTACCCCTGGTCGGGCTTGACGGAAAGCCTCACCTGGATGCCCTGGCCGTCGAGTCTCAGCCCGCTCGCATAGGCGGACACGCGCCAGTCGTCCCGGGCCTTCTTCAGCGCCACGCCGGCCAGGTGGTTGTAGGCCGTTCCGTCCTCCGCCGTTCCCCACCACGCGCCGGCGTTTCCCGTCAGGTCCACCGGCTCGCCGTCGCCGAAGACGCCCTCGAGGAGGCGCAGGCCGGAATAGCCCGTGAACCCCTGGGACACCACGCCCGCCTTGGAGTAGGGATCGTCGTCGTATCCGAAGAAGATGTAGCGGCCCGACGTGCCCACCACGCACGTCGTGGCGTCCGCCCCGATCCAGTCCCCGATATAGATCTGCGCCCAGGCGTGGTTGCCCCACATCGACCCCAGGCACACGTAGCCCGAGACCCGGCGGGCGGGAATGCCCGCCGCGCGGCACAGCGCCACGAACAAAAGCCCGAACTCCGAGCAGTCCCCGAAGCCGTTGTCCAGGATCTCCACCGCCGAGTACTGGGCGAGGGAGCCCGAACGCCCCCCCGACGAGACGTGCGTGAAGACGTACGCGGCGATCCGCTCGGCCGCGGTGCGGGCGTTAGACGCGTCGCCCACCGCTTCCCGCGCGGCGTCCCGCACCCGGGGATGGTCCACCTGCATCAGCGCCGTGGGTTCCAGGTATTCCGCGAACCGGGCGCGGTCGGCCTCGGGCAGGGGATAGGGTCCGTTGACCTTCCCCTCCCGGTCGAAGGACGTCAGCTTCAACACGGCCGTCATCCGGCCGTCCTCCGGGCGGTCCACCGAGACGACCTCCATGAAGGGACTGTCCTGGAACGGGGGCGCCGGCACGTTCGGGCGCAGGCGGACCCGCACCTCGACGGTCAGGCTCTTCAGGTTGAAGGCGCCCGGCAGGTCCGGGTAGGTGTTCATCCCGGCGTCCCGGACCGGGGAATGAAGGCTGACGCCCCCGGCCTCCAGCGAGGCCTTGAGGCGGCGGATCTCCTCCGGGCCGGAGTAGGCGATCTCGACGTCGCTCTGGAAGAGCCTCACGAGGAGCCCGTCCTCGCGGAAGTACTCGCGGTGCACCGAGCCCGTCCTGACGTTCTCGATCTCCACGCCGATGCAGTCCGTCCTCTTCCCGTCCACCGTGAACGACCGGCGGTCCTTGTACCGGGCCTCGAAGGTGTGGATCGTGCCCTTCTCTCCCGCCATCTGGTGGAAGACCCGCGGCTTCCCGTCCAGGATCCGGCCCGACCGGACGTGGGGGACGAGAAACGACTCGGCGTCCAGGACGATGGTCTCCTCGCAGGGGTGGAACCTTTCCCGCTTCTCCCCCAGCATCTCCACGGTGAACCGGTACCCTCCCTCGACCTTTTCCAGCGTCGTCTTGGTGGTCCGCTCGGCGCCGGCTTCCCCCTCCTTGACCTCACTGGACGTCTCGATCAGTTCCCCGGTTTCCGTGCGCAGGGTGAAATGTTTCGCGCGCGTCTCGAAGAGGTCGTTCATGTGGCCGATCTTGCGGTGGTGCCAGTTGAAGGCGTCCGTGTCGTCCCGGACCAGCCGGCGCCCGTCCTGGGTGACGTAGCGCCACCGGACGTGGAGGTAGCCCGTGGGACGGCCCTCCTTTTCCCGCCGGTACCAGCGGACCGGGCAGCGCTCGACCAGCGTGCCGTCCTTCCAGGAGGCGGGCTCGGGCTCGGCGGGGGCGGCGTCTTCGGCGGGGGCCGCAACGGCGGGCGGGTCCGCGTGCGCCGGCTTGCGGGTTTTCGGGGGGGAGGCCTTCCCGGCCCTCTCCTTCTCCGCGGGTTGCCATTTCTCCCGCTTCCCGCAGGAGGGCAGGAGGAAAGCCGGGGAGAGGGCGAGGAGCAGGGCCGCAACCCCGGGCAGGAAGGCGGTCAGCCGGCGGGCCGCGCGTGTCATCCGCAGGTCCCCCAAAACGAAGGCCGAGAGGCGGGGCGTTGCAATTTGATGGTATCATGTAGCGGCCGGCGTGCAAACGGATCGACGACCGGAGCCTTTCGCGATGTCAGCAAGTCGTGGCCCTCTCCTTCGTTCCGTAGCCCGCCTCCATGGAAATACCCCAGGGTGGACCTCGAATTCCCGGCCCTGAGAGTATTTCGCTTTGTCTGTAACCCGTCACCTGTGACCCGTGTTGGCCGTGCTTTG